>JANOIK010000365.1:0-9368 GCA_031407585.1 Planctomycetota bacterium
CGAGGAACGGCCGAATCTCGCTGTGACGAACCTGGCGCCCGAGTCGGGAATTCGCGCCGCGGGCGTGGAATCCTGGATGGAGGTGACCGTGGCCAACTACGGCGACCAACCCGCGAGCAACGTGACCGTGTCGATTGAGCAGGACGACGAAGACCTCGAAGCGGCGGTGATCGACGACATTCCCGCGGGCGAGTCGGCGACGCGGCGCTTTCGCGCGGGCTTCGCCGCCGCGGGGCCGCATCGGCTTGCGGCACGGCTTGAGAGCGACGCCATCGCCACGGATAACGTGCGGCATTTCGCCGCAGAGATCCCCGTCGCGTTTCCCGTGCTGATCATCGATGGCTCGGCCGACGGCGACGATGGGATGCATCTCCGCACGGCGATCAACCCCGCCGGCCCGCGGCAGAGCGGCTGGACGCCGCAGGTCGAGCCGCCCAGCTTCCTACGCCGGCACGAAGCGCTCGCGGGGTACGCCGCCATTTACCTGCTCGACGTGCCGCGGCTCGACGACCCTGAAGTCGACGCGCTGGAAGAGTACGTGCGCTCCGGCGGCGGCCTCGCGATGTTCGTGGGCCCGCAGACGCTCAAGGCGTTTTACAACGAGAGGCTCTACCGCGACGGCGCCGGCCTGCTTCCCGCGCCACTCGATGTGCCTTCGCAACTGCTCCGCGCGCCAGGAACCGCGACGCCGGATATCCAAGCGACCGACCATCCGCTCTTCCGCGTGTTTGCCGGAGCGCGGAATAGCGTGCTCGCCGCCACGCGCGTCGACTTCTACTACGGCATCGACCCCGAGTGGCAGCCGCCCAAGTCGGGCGACGTGCAGGTTCTGGCCCGCCTGCGAAACAAGGCGCCGCTGTTCATGGAAAAACGTCTGGGCGACGGCCGCGTCGTGCTCGCGCTCGTGAAGCTGTCGCCGGCGCCGACCGACCTGGGCCCGTGGAGCAACCTGGCGACCAACCCCGCGTTCATCGTGCTCTCGAACGAGCTGACCGGCTATCTCTCCGCGACGCGGCGGCGATACGACGTGCGCGGCATCGAGGAGCCGATCGAGCTCCGGGTTGACGAGGCAAAGTACCTGCCCGAAGTGCGCGTGAGCGCACCGCAGGCGACGGACGGCGTTGCCGCATCGGTCGCGCCCGACGCCGTTGAGGGGCAGTACGTCATCGACGCCCCCGGCGAGCCGCACAGCGGGGTGTGGAAGTTCGAGCTGACCACCCGCGACGGCAAGCCCGAGACGCGGCTGGTGGCCGTGAACGTCCCCATCGGCGAGGGCGACCTCCACCTGCTGCCGCGCGCGGAGCTCGACCAACGGCTGCGCGGCGTCGACTTCGAATTCTCGCTCGCGTCCCAGTTCACCGACACGAAGGACCAGCTCGGCGACTCGCGCCTCGGCGACGCCCTGCTGGCGATCCTCATCGCGGCGCTCGTCGCTGAGCAGCTTCTGGCGGTCGCGGTCAGCTACCATCCGGCCCCGCTGAGGAAGGCCGCATGATCGCGCGCGCGTCACAATTTGTGCTCGCAGCGCCGGGCGACATCGTGTCGTTCCGTTGGGGCCGACTCGCCGAGTTCGACGACCCGCGGCTGCTCTGGCTCGCGGTCGCGCTCGCGGCCGTCGCGGCCGGCGTGTTCGTGGGGTGGCTCTATCGTCGCGAGCGCGAAGCCGTGCCTCGGTGGGCGTTGTTCGTGCTCGCGGGGCTGCGGCTCATTGCCTTTGCGGGAGCGATCATCTATTTCCTCGACCCGCTGAAGCGAGCCGACCAGCAGGTTGTCACCGAGTCGCGCTTGGCCGTGCTGGTCGACGTGAGCCAGAGCATGGCGGTCGAGGACGAGACGGTGGACGATCAGGACGGCGCGACGCGAAGCGCGGCGGCGCTGGCGGCGCTCGACCAGGGCGGCGTGCTTGCGGCGTTGCGTTCGCAGCACGATGTGTCGCTGTGGGCGTTCGACAACGCCTGGCGCCGCGTCGGCGAGTGGGATCGCGATAAAGCCGCGACGGATGGTCGCGGTCCGGGCAGCGGTGAGGACGCACAGGACAACGACGGCGAACCGGAGCGCGACCAGCGGTCGCGGCTTTTTGATCCCGCGGCGTTCACGCCGCTGGGCGTCGAGACGCGCATGGGCGATGCGCTTCAGGCAGTGCTCGCCCCGCAGTCCGGCGGGCCGCTCGCGGGCGTCGTGCTGTTCAGCGACGGCGGCCAGAACCGCGGCGTCGATCCGCTCGCACTCACCGACGCGCTCGCCGAGCTCAAGGCGCCGCTCGAAGCGATCGGCGTCGGCTCGACCCAGCCCCGCCGCAACGTGCGCGTTCAGGAACTCATTGCCCCCTCGCGAGCGTACCCCGACGACAAGACCATCGTCCGCGCGCTGCTCCAGGGCGAAAGCTACAGCGGCCGCACCGTCGAGGTGGAGCTCTTCGCTCGCGAGGGCTCGCCCGACGCCGCGGCGGTCTCGCTCGGCAAGGGCACGGCGATATTCGAGAACGACGCTGATACGGCCGAGGTGGAATTCGATCTGGAGCCCGCCGCCATCGGCCGCCTGGAGCTCGAGGCGGTCGTCGCCGCTCCGCCCGACGACCAGTACGGCGACGACAACCGCCGCACGGCCGAGATCGAGATCGTGGACTCCAACACGCGCGTGCTGCTGGTCGCCAGCGGCGCGACGCGGGACTACCGGTTCCTCCGCAACCAACTTCGCCGCGACCGGCACGTGACGGTCGACGTGCTACTGCAGGGCGCGCCCGCCGGCATCTCGCAAGACGCCGACACGATTCTCGCGGCGTTCCCCTCGACCAAAAAAGAGCTGTTCGCCTACGACTGCATCGTGGCGTTCGATCCCGACTGGACGCAGCTCGACGCGCTCCAGGTCGAGATGCTCGAGCAGTGGGTCGCGCAGGAAGCCGGCGGCATGATCGTCGTCGCGGGGCCGATCAACACGGCCGCCTGGCTGCAAAGCCCCGAGCACATTCCGATCCGCTCGCTCTACCCCGTGGAGTTCCAACGACGGCTCACGCTCATGGATGACGGGCTGTTCGGCTCGACCACTCCGTGGCCGCTGGCGTTCACGCGCGAGGGCGAGGAGGCCGACTTTCTTTGGCTGGGCGACTCGCCGGCCGAGAGCCGCGCCAACTGGCAAAAATTCCCAGGCGTGTTTGGCTGCTACGCGGTGCGCGGGCCGAAGCCCGGCGCCCAAGTCTACGCGCGCTACAGCGATCCCGACGCGGGCATCGTCGCCGAGCAGCCAGTCTACTTCGCGGAGCACTTCTACGGCGGCGGCCGCGTGTTCTACATGGGCAGCGGCGAGGTGTGGCGCCTGCGGGCCGTCGACCCCGCCTATTTCGAAATCCTCTACACGCAACTCATCCGCCACGTGAGCGAGGGCCGCCTGCTGCGCGGCTCGTCGTTCGGCCGGATGCTGATAGAGCGCGACCGCTACTTCGTCGGCGACACCGTCGTCGTGCGGGCACAACTCTCGACGCCGAGCCGCGAGCCTTATCCTGCCGGCAGCGTCGACGCGCGTATAACGCCGCCGGCGCCCCGCGGGAGACAACGTCGGACGGGCGGCTCCAGCGGCGGCCAAATCGTGAAACTCGTGGCCGATGCCTCTCGGCCGGGGAACTTTATCGGCCAGTTCACCGTCACATCAGAGGGCGACTATCGAATCGAGCTGACCGTGTCCGACGCGCCCGACGACGTGCTGTCGAAGCGAATCACCGCGACCACGCCGGACTTGGAGTTTGCCGACACCCGCCGCAACGCGGCGCTGCTCGAAGCGCTCGCCGAACGCACAGGAGGCCGCTATTACGCATCGCCGCAACTCGCCGTGAAAGGCGCCACGGGCGTGCCTACAGTCGCCGAGTTGCTGCCAAGCCGCGCGGAAACGACCACCAGCGTCGGATTGCCGGACGAAGACTTCGCCGAACTGGTCAATCGCATCCTGCTGGGAGTCATCTGCGGCGCGCTTTGCCTGGAATGGCTGTTGCGACGGCTGCTAAAACTTGCCTAAAGAATTGGCCCGCGAAATACGCGAAAGGACGCGAAAGAAGAAAGAAGGAAAAAGTGGTAAGAGAAGGAAGACAGAGAATCAAAAAAGAAGTTGGAAGGAATAATTTAAGAGGAACACTAATATGCGCTAATCGTCACTAAACCGGATTAGCGAAGATCAGCGATTATCAGTGTTCCTCCCCGTCACCTCTAATTCTTATTTTTTTCACCCTCCCCATTTCGCGCCCTTTCGCGTATTTCGCGGGCAACTCCGAATTAGCTGAAGAACCAACGATGTCGACCGCCGCCCTACCCTTTGAGCCGCCGCGTGCGATTCGTCGGCAGGTGTCGCGCCTGCGCGCGGCGGTGCGGCTGTACGTGCTTGCTGAGGGGCTTGCGGCGCTGGCGGTGGTAGCCGGCGCGGCGTTTTGGCTAGGCCTCGCGATCGACTGGCTGCTCGAACCGCGCCCCGCGATTCGCGTGATCATGGGCGTCGCGGCAATCGCGGCCGCCGCGTATGTCGCATGGCGTTACCTCTTTAGGCGTCTGTTCGCCGGCCTGCGCGACGACAGCCTGGCCCTGCTCGTCGAGCGGCAGCACCCGCAGCTTGCGGAGGGGCTGATCACCACCGTGCAGGCCGTCGGCGAGGGCCAAATCGGCGTCGAACGGCGCGAAATGCTCGATCGCTCGGCCCGCCGTGCCGCCGAAGCGCTTGCAGGCGTCAAGCTCTCGCGCGTGTTCGACTTCCGCCCGCTCACGCACAAACTGCTCGCCGCCGCGGTGCTCCTCGGCGCCGCTGGCGTCTTCGCGGCCACCCAGCAAGAGGCGTTCGCGTTCTGGCTCCAGCGCATCCAGCTCACCACGGCGGAGTGGCCGCGTCGCGTCGCGCTCACCGTCGTCGGGTTCGACGAGCACGGCGACCGCGTGGTCAATGTGCCGCGGGACGATTCGTACGAACTCGAAGTGCTCGCGTCGATCGTCGACGGGCACATGGCGCCGGACGAGGTCGAGGTGCAATGGCAGCTTGCCGATGGTCGCGGCGAGACATCCCCCATGCGGCGCAGCGGCGAGGCCGAGGCCGGACGCGATGAGGCCCAACTCTTCAAGTTCACGATCAAGGTCAGCAGCGAAGTGACGTTCGACGTCATCGGCGGCGACGACCGCGTGCGCGGCCTGCACCTGCACCCCGTCGAGCGTCCCGCGATCAAGGCGATCGCGCTCGACTGCACGTACCCGGCGTACATGGGCCGCGACAAGCGCGTCGTACCCGTCGCCAGCGGGCGCGTCGAGTTGCCGGTTGGTTCGCTCGCCCTGTGCAAGGTCGAAGCCAACAAGGCGCTTCAGAAGGTGACGGTACACGACGCGGCCGAGCAGATCGACCTGCAAGCGCTCATTTCGCTAGACGACCGGACGAAGTTTATATTTGACCTCGGCACAGTGGTGGCCGACCGCACGTTGCTCGTGACGATGCTCGACGCCGACGGCGTGCAGAACCGCGATCCGTTCCGCCTGGCGGTGTCCGCGATTCCGGACGAGCCGCCCGAGATCAACGTTCAGCTTCGCGGCATCGGCACGGCCGTCACGCCGCAGGCGCGCATTCCGTTCGCGGGGCGACTGATCGACGACTACGCGCTCGTCGAAGCCTGGTTCGAATACATCGTCGGCGAACAGACGCCCGAGCGCCGCCTGCTTCGCACACAGCCCGCGGGCGTTGCGAACCTGCGCATGACCGAGCCGTTCGATCTGGCCGAGGCCGACCCCGCGACCTCGCGCCCGCAGGTCGAGCTGAAGCCGGGCGACAAGCTCACGCTGAGCGTGCGTGCGCGCGACGCCTACGACCTCGCGCCCGAGCCGCACATCGGCGGCAGCCCGCGGTTCCAGCTCGATGTGGTCACGCCCTCGCAACTTCGGGCACTGCTCGAGAAGCGCGAGCTGGGCCTGCGCCAGCGATTCGAGGCGATTTACGAAAAAATGCTCGGCGTCCGCGACCTCATCGAACGCATTGATCTTGCCGCAGGCGAAGCCGATGCGGACGATAGCACTGGCGGGGGCGATGCTGGCAACGAGAGTGCCGCCGCCGAAGAATCGCTCACGCCCGAGCGGCGCCGCGAGCGCGACGTCGCCCGCGTGAACGGCGCCCGCCAAAGCGCGACGCAACTGGCGTTCGAGACCGTCGGCGTCGCCGATGGATTCGACGAGATTCTCGCGGAGCTCGTGAACAACCGCGTCGACACGGAGGAGCTCAAGCAGCGTCTGAAGCAAGGAATTTCGGAGCCGCTCAAGGAGATCGGCCGCGATCTCTTGCCGCGGTTCGAGGAGCGGCTCGCCGCCCTGCAAACCGAACTGGCCGCCAACTCCCCGGAAGCGGCACAATCGCTCGTGACGGTCCGGGCCGATTCCGAGGCCGTTATCGAGGCCATGAAGCTCGTGCTTGATCGCATGTTGGAACTTGAGAGTTACAATGAATTAGTGGAGCTCCTTCGCGGGATCGTCGCCGACCAGGAGGAGCTCCGCGAGGAAACGCTCCGCCAGCAGCGCGAGAAGCTTCGGGAGCTTTTAGAGGAATAGTTGACTTCGGGAGACGACAAAGCCTGCCGCTCGTTATGAACGCCCGCCTTCACAACCACCGACGCGGTTTCGCAGCGCTTACCGCGGCGTGCGTTGTGGTCTTCGCGTTGAGCGTGGTTGCGCGTGCCGCGGCTCAAGAATCGCCAGACGTTAGCGGTGTTGCGAGCGACGCCACGGCAGCGCCGGCCGATCCCCTCCCCGAAATCGAGGGTCGCCTGGCCGAGCGGTACGACCGGCTGGAGCTGCTCGCCGGTCGCCTGGCCGAGCTCACTGGCTCCACCCAGCCGCGTCGCGCCGAACTGCTCCGCCAACTCATCGCCCGCGGTCGCCAGAACGACGTCACCGGGCAGTTCGACGAGATCATTGCCGCGCTCGGCGACGAAAGCTTCACCACGGCGATCGACGGCCAGGCGCGCCTGAACACCGAGCTGCAGAAGCTGCTCGAGTTGCTGCTGCAGGAGGACCGCGATCGGCAGCTAGAGACGGAGCGAAAGCGCGTGCTCCGCTACCTGCAGGACGTCAACAAGCTCATCCGCCTGCAGCGCGGCGTGAAAGCCCGCACCGACGGCGGCGATGATGCCGAGGAGCTCGCCGACGATCAAGAGCGCGTCGGCAACGAGACCGGCAAGTTGCAGCAGGAAATCGAAGATAGCGAAGCCACGCCGCAGTCGAGCGAAGGCGACGACAGCGGCAAGCCCAACGGCGGCAAGTCTTCGGGAAGCGAATCGCAACCGCCGAAGCCGAACGACGAAGATGCCGAGGACGCGGAGCAGCCCGAAGACGATGAAGAAGGCGAGGACGCGGAGTCCGAGGACAAACCCGCCGGCGAACAATCCGAAGGCGAGCAACAGTCGGGCGAACAGCAATCCGGCGAGCAGCAGCCAGGCGGTCAGCAATCCGACGGCCAGCCCCAAAGCGGCAGCCCTTCCGACGGCTCGCCCCAAGAGCCGCAACAGAGCCCCATGCAGCGCGCCGCCGAGCGCCTCAAGCAAGCCCAGCAGCGCATGCAGGATGCCCAAAAGCAACTCGAACAGGCCCAACGCGGCGGGGCGCAGGCCGAGCAGGACGTCGCGATCGAAGAGCTCGAACAGGCCAAGGCGGACCTAGAACGCATTCTCCGCCAGCTCCGCGAAGAAGAAATGGAGCGGATGCTCGTGCTGCTCGAGGCGCGGTTCCGCAAAATGCTCGACGAACAGAACGAGGTCTACGAGGAGACGAAGAAGCTCGACAAGGCCGCCGCCACGGCGCCCGAGCACGAGCTCGAGATCGCCGCCGGCCGGCAGAGCCGCCGCGAACGGCTCATCGTGCGAGAGGCCGACCGCTGCCTCGTGCTGCTTCGCGAGGACGGCACGTCGGTGGCGTTCCCCGAGGCCGTCGAACAAGCCCGCGACGACATGAAGCAAATCGCCGAGCGGCTCAACCGCGTGAAAGTCGACCTCATCACGCAAACGATGGAGGAGGACGTCATCGCGGCGCTCGAAGAAACGCTCGGGATGCTCCAAGAAACCATCGACAAGCTGCGCGACCAGAAAGCCCAGCCGCAAGGCGGCGGCGGGGGCGGTTCGGGCGAGCAGTCCTTGGTGGACCAACTCGCCGAGCTGCGTATGATTCGAGCGTTGCAAGTCCGCGTCAACAACCGCACCAAGCAGTACGGCGCCCTCATTGAGGGCGAGCAGGCGCTGGAGGACGAGCTCCTCGGCTTGCTTGACGAACTCGCGCTGCGGCAGGCAAAGATCTTCCAAGCCACGGACGATCTCGATCTTGGGAGAAATCAATGAGCGTCCGTCATGCTTCGCTCGTTGGCGACACGCTTCGCCTTGCGGCTGCCGGTGCGCTCGCATGCGTTGCGGTGGTGGTCGCGCTGCGTCCGCTGTCGGCGCACGCGGAAATCGACTTCGATCCCACTTGGCAGCCGCCGAAGTACGAAGCCGTGCGAGCCGCGGTAGACGCGTGGGTCGACGAACTGCAACCCCCGAACGCCGTCGCCGAAGAAATCGAAACGCTTTGGGCTGACGAGTCCGCGGCGTCGGCCGGCGACGACTTGCTCGACCGCGTCGCCGCATCGCTCGCTGCCGCGGACCCTCGTGCCGCTGAACTCGTGGAGCTTTGCCAGGCCGATTACCGTGGACCGTCTCTCCCCAAGGCCGCGTGGCTGGCGGACAACGACGTTCCCGACTTCGAGCGCCGCAACCTGCGACTCTACTACGCGCGGTGGCTCGCCCAATTCGGCCTCTACGACGAGGTGCTCGCCGAACTCGAGGGCCTGACGCCCGACGATGTGGTGGACCCCGCGTCGCTGTTGTTCTACCGCATGATCGCCCACCAGCAGTTGGTACACCCGGACGAGGCCCGTGCCGCGCTCGTGCAGCTTTTGGAGCAGCGCGACAGCCTGCCGCAGCGCTACCAGCAGGTGGCCCAGCTTTTGGAGCGGGATCTCGAATCGCTCTCCGACGAATCGCTCGACCACATCGCCCGGCGGATGAACGACATTCGCCGCCGCCTGGCGTACGGACGCACGGGCGCCGTCGTGCAGGAGATCGAACGCGGCGTGGTCGAGTCGCTCGACCAGAAGATCGACGAACTCGAGCAGAAACAGCGCGAGCAGCAGAGCATGAGCCAGCCCAGCAGCGGCTCGCAACAAGCGCAGCCCATGCA
Source organism: Planctomycetota bacterium (assembly GCA_031407585.1). GTDB lineage: Bacteria > Planctomycetota > Planctomycetia > Pirellulales > Lacipirellulaceae > Lacipirellula. The sequence continues at coordinate 9,207 of JANOIK010000365.1, forward strand.
GGACAGCCAGCTCGCCCCCATGCGCTCGCCGATGCAAGTCGATCCGAAAGACGTCGGCCACAAAGCCGACTGGGGCGACCTGCCGCCGCGTGAACGCGAGCAGGCGCTCCAGCAGATCGGCCGAGATTTCCCCGCCCACTACCGCGATCTCATCGAGCAGTA
>JANOIK010000447.1:0-2862 GCA_031407585.1 Planctomycetota bacterium
CCTTCACCGCATACGACAGCAAATACCAACACAACCGAGACATTCAGCCGAGCCTGCTGTTTCAAGAGCTAAGACCCCCGCACCTCCACGACCCCCAAAAGCCGCTGGAGTTCGATGCCGAGCGCGGTGATAGCTAACGACTCCGCGGCACGGACGTGAGCGCGGATTGTTAATTCTTCGTGAATGACCGCCGGGGGGCGCCTCGGTAATTCCCGAGTAACTCGCGAACCAGCCCCCTCGCGCCCCCCGCCGCCCGTTAATCCTGGCCCACATCGCTTGCCGATAGTCTTGAGAGAAAACCGAAGTGATTGCCTTTAATCAATCACCTAGGCTCCCACTCTTCGCTACTCTCTTTCCGGTCGATGTCGATGACTCCGCGCAAGCTTGCCTTCGCCTCGCAGGGACGATTGTGCGCGCACCGCGCGGCGTCGATCGCAGCAGTCGCGGTCGCGATGACTTGCGGCGCATCGCTCAACGCCCAGACTCCGGCCCCGCTCAGCGAGATCGAGTACGTCCTCCCCGCTAGCACGCTGCAAACGGCCCTCGAAGCCGATGGCGCCGAGGCGCAAGTCTCCGCGCTGAGCACCGAGGAACTCGTCCAACGGCTACTGGCCGCCGAGCAACGCATCGGGGTGCTGGAAGCCGAGACCGCCGCGGCGATCGATCCCCTGCCGGAGCCTCCGGAAGCGCCGGAGGTCGAAGAGGAAGCCGAGGAGCCCGAGCTCCCCGAGAAGGAAGCGGAGAAGAAGTGGTACGACAAATACACGGTGCGCGGCTACGCCCAGTTCCGCATCAATGAAGTCTATGACTTCGGCCCCAACTCGGCCCCGGCGCAGGTCGTGGGCGACCGCTCCGTAGGCGATGGGCAGAACTTCCTGATCCGCCGGGCCCGCCTCATCTTCGCCGGCGACATTTCCGAGCATCTTTACGTCTACCTGCAGCCCGACTTCGCCAGCTCCGTCCCCGGCGTTGCCGACGCGAACCAGTTCGCGCAGATTCGCGATTGGTACGGAGACGTCTACCTCACGACCGACAAGGTGCACCGCATTCGCGCGGGCCAGTCGAAGATTCCCTACGGCTGGGAGAACATGCAGTCCAGCTCCAATCGCTTGCCGCTCGATCGCAACGACGCCCTCAACAGCGCTGCCCGCAACGAACGCGATCTCGGCCTGTTCTATTACTGGACCCCCGAGTCCGCCCAAGAAACCTTCACCTGGGTGAACGACACCGGGCTGAAGGGCTCGGGCAACTACGGCATCTTCGGATTCGGCGCCTACAACGGCCAGGGCGGATCGTTCCAAGAGCAGAACGACAACGTGCACCTCATTGCACGACTCACGCTCCCCTTCTTCATCAACGAATGCCAGCTCATCGAAGTGGGCATGCAGGGCTACACCGGAAAGTATGTCGTGCTGTCCACGCCCATCAGTCCGCTCGGGGTGGGCGCCCCCGTCGCGCCGGCTAACACCGGCAACGGCATCGGCCAACGCGACGAGCGGCTCGCTTGGACCTTCGTCTATTACCCTCAGCCTCTCGGCTTTCAGTCCGAGTGGACCGTCGGTCGAGGCCCTTCGCTCAACGACGCCCAAACCGCCGTCGTCGAGCGAAATCTCTACGGCGGCTACGCGATGGCGTTCTACCGGCTCCAGACGCAGTGCTATGGCGAGTTCTGGCCGTTCGTGCGGTATAACTACTACCGTGGCGGCTACAAACCGGAACGCAACGCGCCGTACAGCCTCGTCGATGAGTGGGAAGGCGGCGTCGAGTGGCAAATCAACAAGCAGGTCGAACTCACCACGGGTTTCACCTACACCGACCGCACCAACACGACCGCCCGCAACGCCGCCAACGCCCTCTCCTACGGCCAGTTTGCCGGCGATTACTTTCGCTGCCAGCTCCAGATCAATTACTGAGCTCGCGCGACGGCCAAGGGGCGATTCTTGATTTCACCGTTCGCTCGCGGTTATCATCAATTGCCGCCGGGCAGCTCCGATTCGCCTCGTCGTCTCGCGCGAATCGCACGGTCCCCTGCTCGGCTGGGGACTTTTCGCATGCACTTAGCGAGCCTTGCTCTCGTCGCTCTAGCGCCATTCGTCGCCTCGCGCGCACACGCGGACCTTCCTTGGTCCGCACTCCGCGCCGAGCCCACCTTCGCCGCCTGGCGTGAAGGCGCCCACCCCGGCTGGAAGCTCGTCGCGGACGCCACGCTCCGTCCCGACGCGGCCAACCGCCTCGACGGCGCTCTGGGCGAGGGCGTGCTGCTCAGCGCCGGCGACTCCGACCTCTACACCCGCGAGGAGTTCCAAGACGTCGAGGTCAAGCTCGAGTTCCTGGTCCCCGAGGGGTCCAACTCCGGCGTGAAGCTCAACGGCCACTACGAAATCCAGATCCGCGACAGCTACGGCAAGGAAGACCTGACCGCCGACGACTTGGGCGGCGTGTACCCTCGAGCCGAAATGCGTCCGTCGTACCACTTCCTCGACGAAGGCTCGCCCGCAAGCGAAAACGCCGCCCGCCGCCCCGGCGAGTGGCAAACCCTCGAGCTGAAGTTCATCGCCCCGCGCTTTGACGCCGCGGGCAAGAAGATCGCCAACGCCCGCTTCGTCGAAGTGATCCTCAACGGCAAAACAATTCAGAAGGACGTCGAACTGAAATCGCCCACCGGCCACGCCTGGGACGAAGTCGACGAAACGCCCCGCGGCCCCCTCATGCTCCAAGGCGACCACGGCCCCGTAGCCTTCCGCAACATCACGATCCGCCCGTTGGCCGTGCGCAACTGACCCCGCACGTGCTTCCTCCGGTTCCCTCCCCTCGGTGGGGAGGGCTAGGGAGGGGGGACGCCCCGCCAAGAGACACCGCCAC
>JANOIK010000466.1:0-12841 GCA_031407585.1 Planctomycetota bacterium
GCGACGACACTCGGAAAAACGTCGCGGGGGCCAGGTGGGTCGAACGCCGAGTGGCTTGCGCGCGTTGAATGACACGTGACGCGGCACGGCGGCTCGTCTGAAGTCTGCGCCGGGCGTGGTTGACGGCCCGCCGGACCACGCCCTGCGGAAGACCTTGGGCGTGCCACCCTGACCAGAGGGGATCAGAAGCCGCGTGAGAAGCAAATTCTATTTGTATTCCAGAATATCGCCGGGCTGGCACTGGAGTGCTTTGCAGATTGCTTCGAGCGTGGATAGCCGAATCGCCTTGGCTTTGCCGTTCTTTAGGACGGAGATGTTGGCCATCGTGATGCCGACTTTTTCGGCGAGCTCGGTGACGCTCATCTTCCGCTTCGCCAACATGACGTCGATGTTGATGATGATGGGCATGTTCGCTTTCGTTACACCGTGAGGTCGTTCTCGGACTTGATCTCGACGGCATTCTGCAAGATGCGTTCGAACATCGCGGCAGCGGCGGCGATCACGATCGCGCCGAAGGTGACGAGGAGGCCCATCATGATTCCCGCGGGGGGATCATCGCTCTGGGGCAAGATAAAGAAGACCTCTCCGATGACGACGAAACCAATCATGGCGATCGCACAATATTTGATCGTCCGCATGGCTTTGACTGCCGCTGGCGAGAAGACCTGGCTATTCCTGGCATATCTTAGCAGCTTGAAGGCATGATAGAGCCCGACGAAAAATGAAAGGGACGCCACGTACGCGTAGGCCAGAAAGGGATCTTTGAAATAGATCTCGAAGGGCGTGGCCTTCGCATTTCTGCCTTCGATGTGAGGTTCTCCAAGCAAGAGAGCCACGGCGCCGATGCCGAGGAGCACCACGACGACCTGTAGAAAGACGGTTGAGCTTCTTTTCATGGGAGGTGCTCTAGTGGGGCTGGGGAACTGATTGCCGACTAATGCGCAAGGTCTGGATTGGCGGGCGGTGGTGACATCAGCGGGCTGGGCTTCGTATTTCCATCTTGCGCGATGGTTTATCGTTTGTCAATATGTATTTATCGTTCTTCGCGATGGGAATGGGCAGCGGACCCGAACGCGCGTTTCGGAGAAACTCGCCAACACGTTGTCGCGTTTCTCCGAAACGCGAACCCTTCGGCATACAGCGGCGAGAGCGGCTGGAACCACGGGGGAAGGACGCGCGGGGCCCGAGCCATCCGGCGTGAGGCTGTATGTAAGAATGGCCTGATGGCTCGCGCCGAAGCTTCACGGGGAGAAGTTCGGGCCGCCTGGAGTAGGGAGGCCCGATTGGTGCGAGTTTCGGAGAAACTCGCCAACAGGTAGAAACGAAAAAGGCCCCGCCGATTTGACTCGGCGGGGCCTTTCTCTTGTGAGCGGGGGCGTCGTTGAAGTCGAAGCGGGAGGCTCGACCTTCGACCCGTTGAATCTTTCAACAGCCCCAATCAGTTATAAAAATCCGTGATCAGTCTTTTGCGTCACGGGTAATGCGCGATCTCGACCCTTACTTCTCGTCAGGCTGGAAAGCCTGACTTACGACCCAGTGCAAGTCACTTCGACCCAGAGCGATCGTGATGCGTGCTTAGACCAACTCTTTCTTGGCGCCAACGAGCGTCCGGAGGCGTTCGGCCAGCAGGGCGGCGTCGAACGGCTTCTTGAACGTCTCGTTGATGCTCGAGCGATCGAAGCTGGCCGTGGAGCCGTCGTCCGGCAGCAGGGCAATCAGGATCGTCTCGGCGAAGTCGGCCGAGCGACGCAGATTTTGGCAAATCTGCAGGGCCTCGAGCTGACCGATCGAGAAATCGACCACGATGCAGTCAGGGTGGAAGCTCTCGGCTTGGATGCCGGCTTCGAACCCGCTGGCCGCGGTGGACGTGCGGAAAGCACGCTCGACGGGCAGTTCACGCTTGAGGTTCTCGATGAGAACCTGGTCCTGGGCGACGATGAGCACCTTGGCCATCGCCTCGTCCTCGAGGTCGCCCAGCGGCATGCCGTGCTCCTTGAGGAACTTAATCAAATATTCGCGGGGGATTCTCCGGTCTTGCGATCCGGGAATTCGGTAGCCCTTTAGCCGCCCTGAGTCAAACCACTTGCTGACCGTGCGGGGAGCCACCTTACAGATCTTTGCGACCTGACCAGTAGTAAAGACCTTCATCACGGGTACTCCAATATGACTTGCGTTATCGCTCACTGATGGCCACGCATCCGCACCGGATGCGTCGCCTCGCGGCCCCCTCAACTGCGGTCTCGGCGTGGCGGTTACCAATCCCTTCCGCCAACTGGGTCGAGCGCCAAAACTGCAATTGCCTGGGTCGGGGCTTTTTCAAATTTGCATGGTGGGGGGGTTCAGGTCCTTCTGATCCGCTCCGTGCTCACAAACTCTCAATCGGCAGTGCAAGCACGCGAAGATTGGCAAAATGCGTTAAATTGGAGAACTTTGGATAAGTTCGGTCCAATCGGCATAATGCGTACTTCGCGCCGCTTACGCAGCAACGAAAGCGCGTGCAGTCGCCTGGCGGCGAATACACCGGGGAGAGCTTGCAGGCTGCGGCCGCGCATCCCCACGGGACGTAGTCCCCTGGGACAGTGCGCACCGCCGCACTCGCGGCTTGGTATTCAAGGCAGGCTCCCCCCTTCGCGGTCGTTCCGGCATCGGCGGCTGGCGGCCTCACGGGTGAGGTCACAAGGCGTCGGCGGGGAACTCCCGTCCGATACTTGTTTTCGTGTTGACGAGGGGGTCGACTTTAGAAACTTTCAACCATCGCACCGCTTCTGGCGGTTACTCCGGCAGCACCGAGTGGCGAGCGGAGTCCGATTGTGCGGCTCGTTCCGACTCTACCAATCATACGCGGGCCGCGAGAAATGGTCGCGATTTTGGCGACGCGTGCCATGCTCTCGTCCGCGTGAGCATGCCGGCGGGATGAGCCGGATGGCCGGACATGCCTACGCGGACGAAGGCATGGCACACGGAAGTCGGAAGGGGCTACGCGGCTTGAGAACGCGGCGGGGCGTCGTTGCTAGCGATGGCGGCGTCGTTGCGGAGGGCTGACGCCCGGATGCGGCCGTCTTCGCCGACGTCTTCGAAGCGGACCGAGACGCGCTTCGACACGCCGGACTCTTGCATCGTGACGCCGTGCAGCGTGTCGGCGCAGGTCATCGTTCGCTTCGAATGCGTGATAACGATGAACTGGGTCGTGTTCATGAACTCCTTGACCAAGTTGACGAAGCGGTCGATGTTCGCCTCGTCGAGCGCGGCGTCGACTTCGTCGAGCACGCAGAACGGGCTGGGGCGGCTTTTGAACACCGCTAGCAGCAGGGCTACGCACGTGAGCGTGCGCTCACCGCCTGAGAGCAGCGAGATGCTGCGCGGCTGCTTGCCTGGCGGGCGGGCGATGATCGACACGCCGCATTCCAGCACGTCGCCGCTGGGGTCGTCCTCGAGCACGATGTCGGCCTCGCCGCCGGCGAACAAGCGGCGGAAGATTTCCTGGAAGTGGCCGCGGACTTCGTCGATGACGGCGGCGAACAGGTCGCGGCTTTCGCCGTTGATCTGCTCGACGATGCGGGCGAGCCGCCCTCGGGCTTCCTGCAGATCCTCGTACTGGGCGACGAGGCCGCCGGAGCGGCTTTCGAGGGCCTCGAGCTCGGTGAGGGATTCGAGATTCACGGCGCCGCCGGTTTGGAGTCGCTCGCGGAGCTCGCGGATTTCGGATTCGATGGCGGGGCGGTCGGCTAGTAGTGCAATAGCTTCGGGGGATTCGGAGGCGGAGCTTGCCGCGAGCTCGGCCAGGTCGATGCGGTAGTCCTCACGCAGCCGCTCGGCGATGGCCGCGCGTTGCTGCTCGAGCTGCTGGACCTGCCCGCGGCCGGTTTGCAGGTGCGAGTTGGCGGCAAACAGTTTGGTGCGAGCTTCCTCGGCGACGGCGACCGCCGCGGCGCGGCCGCCCTGGCTGCCTTGCCGCTCACGTTCGAGCGCGGCGAGCTGCGTCGCGATCTGGTCGCGGTGCGTTTGGAGTTCGGCGGCTTCTACGGCAAGCGACGCGGCGGTGGCCTGCAGGCCGGCGCGCTGAGTTTGGCACTGCGCGGCTCGAACGCGGGTTTCTTCGAGGGCCCGGTCGCGCTCGGCGTGGTCGCGGGCGAGCTGCTCGGTTTGCCGTTGGAGGCCCTCGACGCGCTGCTCGCCGCGGGCGAGCTCGACGCGCTCTTCGGTGAGGACCCGCTGGCACTCGGCGATTTGCGATTCGAGTCTTGCCTGCTCCTCGGTCGCGGCTTGCAGGTCGGTCGTGCACTGGCGTTCGACCGTTTCCAGCTCGTTCAGCCGCGCTTCGCCGTCGTCGCGCTGCCGCCAGAGTTGCTCGACGTGCTGGGAGAGACCCTCGCGCTCGGCGTTGAGCGCGTCGAGCCGCGACTCGACCTGTGCGAGGCGGTCGCCGATCGACGCGGAGCGCAGCCGCATGTCGCCGTGCGATTTGGCGAGGTCGGCGTGCGTGGCAGTAAGGCGGCGTGAGGCGGCGTCGCGGTGGGCGACGCGCTGTTCGAGTCGCTCGGCCTCGACGTGGGCTTCGGCGGCGGCCGACTTGAGCGCGTCGATTTCGTCGCGCAGGGCGCGCAGCTCGCTGCGCCGCGAGAGCATGCCGGCCACGCTTTGCCGTGGGCCGACGGCGAGCGTGCCGTCGGCGAGCACGGCTTCGCCGGCAACGGTGACGAAATTGAGCCCCCGGCCGACGCCTGCGGCGAGTTGCACGGCCGTGGCGAACGTGTCGACGAGCCAATGCCGGCCGAGCAGCCGGCGGACGAGCGGAGCGAGGTCGGCGTCGGTTTCGACAAACGAGTCGGCCCGGCCCATGACGCCAGGCTCGCCGGAGAGATCGACGCGATCGACGGCACTCGCGGGCGTGGGCACGTCGAGCCGGAGGAACGTTGTGCGGCCCGGCCAGGCGTTGGGGTCGGCCAGCACGGGTGCGAGCGACTTCGTCTCCATGACGACCAGGTAGTTGGCCCGCTCGCCGAGCGCGATTTCCACGAGCGGGGCGGTGTCGGAGTCGACGTGGAGCAGGTCGGCGACAACGCCGCGCACGCTGCGGAACGGGCCGTCGGGTTCTTCGCGGGCGCGACGGAGCACCTCCTTGGCGCCGGCGGTCAGGCCGTCGAGTCGGGCTTCGAGTTCTTCGAGCACGGCCGTGCGCTCCGTGGCGCCGGTGAGTCGGCCGCCGAGCTCGGCGATGCGCTTTTCGGTCGCGACGAACTTGGAGCGGTCGAGCGCGAGATCGCTTTGCGCGGATTGCAGTTCGGCGGCGGCTTGCTCGAACTGCGCGGTCAATCGCGCGAGTTCGGCCGCGGCGTGTTTGGCGTCGATCGCGAGCCGCCCGCGGGACTCGGTGAGCGGCGCGGCCTCGTCGTCGCGACCGGCGAGCGTCGCTTCGGCGGCCTGCACCTTGGCGTCGATCAATTGGCGCTCGCCGCGGAGTGCGGTCGCTTCGCGCTCGGCGTCGTCCAGCGTGGCGCGGGCCGCGGCGGCGGCGGTTTTCACGGCAGTGAGAGACGCCTCGGCCTCCGCGACTTGCGTCTGCCCTAACGCGACCCGCCGCTGCAACGACTCAAGGCCGCTTTGCGATGCCGTCAACTCGCGCGCCGTTTCGTCCACCAGCTGCTGCGAATCTCCGGCCCGCGACGTGAGCGTGAGTAACTGGTGCGACAGGCGCACGACCTCCTGTTCCAGTTCGTCGATGCGCGCCAGGTGGCTGCTTCGGGTCGATTCGCACTGGGCGAGCCGCTCGCGGAGCGAGGCGTCGGCGGCGAGGGCTTCCCGCTGTGAGCGGCCGAGAGCGTCGGCTTCCGCGTCTATGGCCGCGATGCGTGCGTCGGCTTCGGCCAGCCGCGTCTCGAGAGCGCGGATGTCCGACTCCTCGCGAGCGATGGACTGGCTGCGGCGGTCGATTTCCTGGGACGACGCCCGCCAGTCCTCGAGCCCCAACTGCGTGCGAAGCTGTTGCACGCGGGCCGAGAGCTCGTTGTAGCGTAGCGCCCGCGCGGCCTGGGCGCGCACGGTTTTGAGCCGCGATTGCAGTTCCTCGACGATGTCGCCGAGTCGAAGCAGGTTTTGCTCGACGCGCTCCAGGCGCCGGGCCGCTTCTTCGCGTTTGACGCGGAAGCGGCTGATGCCCGCGGCTTCCTCGAAGATGAGCCGCCGTTCCTTGGGCGTCGACTGCAGCACCGCGTCGACGCGGCCTTGCTCAATGATGCTGTAGCCCGCGGTCGAGATGCCGGCGCCCGCGAGCAGGTCGCGCACGTCGCGCAGCCGGCAGGGCTGCCGGTTGATCAGGTACTCGCTTTCGCCGCTGCGATACACACGGCGGGTGACCTGGATTTCCTTGGCGTCGTGGTCGAGCAGCCCCGCGGAGTTGTCGAACACGAGCGATGCTTCGGCCGCGTTGGCTTGCCGGCGGGTGCGCGAGCCGCTGAAGATGACGTCGGTCATCTCCTTGCCGCGGAGCGATTTGACGCTCTGCGAGCCGAGGACCCACTTCATCGCGTCGACGACGTTCGACTTGCCGGAGCCGTTCGGCCCGACGACGACGGTGATGCCCGGCGGAAACTCAAGCCGCGTGCGATCCGCGAAGCTCTTGAAGCCGTTGAGTTCGAGAGCGGACAGCATGGCGGGCCATAGGATTGGCGAAGCTCGAGGGGCGAATGTCGAGTCGTTATTTGTTTGAGACGATCAGATCGGACTCCGCCGGCTCCGGTTCGCGGTCTTGACCACGGTCGAATGCGCGGCCGGGCTCGGGGAGCGCGTCTTCGCAGTAGCGGCTGGTCAGGGCGCCGGCGCTCTCGGCCTGCCGCAGCATCTGCACGACGTCGGGGTACTCGCCGCCGAGGTCGACGATCGCGTGGATCACTTCGTCGACCCGCGTCGACACGACGCGCTCTTGCGTGGGCTCGCCGGGGCTGAATCGGCTCACCGTAATTTGCCCGCCGCGCAGACCGTTCACGAGGATCCGACTTCCGGCGTCGAGCACCAGCGGGAGTTGCAGCTCGTGCTGCGTGCCGAACATCACGATCTCCGGCCGGTGGCTGCTGGTGGCGTGAATGAGGGCCGGCCCGCCCACGTGGAGCACGTGGTAGCTGAACTTTCCGTTGGGGTTTTGGCCGAGCTTCTCGCCCGCGATGCGGGGATCCTCGGCGTCCATGACCGACAAGCTGCGGAAGGCGCCGTAACGCGTCTCGGCGCTCTTGGCGTGCAGCATTTCGTGGAGCGACTCGATCGCGGCGCCGTCTTCCATCGAGCTGAGCGCGACGAGCGCCGCGATGCGGAAGGCGCGTTCCTCAACGGCCGCCCGTGCGAGCGGCGCGACGGCTTCGGTGACGTCGAGATACGCGAGCGCTTCGGCGGCGTAGAATCGAACCTCGGCGTCTTCGCTTTTGGCGCCTTCCTTCAGGATGTCGACCGCCTCGTCGCCGATGGCTTCGAGTCGGAGGGCCGCGTTCTCCGCGGTGACCGAGTCCATGAGTTGATCGCGCAGCAGCTTGAGCCGTTCGAGCCGCTGCACGGGCGTTTCGCTGATGGCCACGCTGCGGACGACGCGCATGTAGCGGCCGACGTTCTCGGAATAGCGCGGGTGCATCGCGAGATCTATGAACTCATCGGTCTTCGGCGTCGCGACGCCCGTGTTCCGGCCGTCGACATACGTGTGGAATCGCAGGTTGATCGCTTTGGCGACGTTCTGGCTGAGGCGAATCGACTGGTAGTCGTGGTCGAGGATCAGCCCGATCTTACGCGACTTGATGGCGACTCCGCCGCTCAGGACGCGGCCCTGGGTCGACTGCATGGAGTTCTTGTCGGCCGAGGCGGTGGGGTCGACCAGGATGGCGCCCTGCGCGATGGCCGACTCGTGTCCGTAGCGCACTTCGCCGCCCAGGACAGCGGTTTCGCTGAGTCGCGTTTCGAGCAACATGCCGCCGCGGAGGCTGGTCGTGTCGCTGCGCGAGGGGGTGCGGACTTCGACGTCGAATGTTTCGCCCTTTTGCAGACCGGGCCGTAGGAACGCGCGGACGAGTACGAGCGCGGTGTTGGGGGACGCGAGCACTTCGTTGGGGTCTTCGATGCCGCGGCGGACCATTTCCGCGAGCAGTGTGGCGCGCTGCGGCGAGGGGGCCGGGTCGTCGCCGGTGCCGGCCAGGCCGGTGACGAGCGCGACATTTTCGACCTTCACGAAGTTCATGCCGTAGGGATGCGCGACGCCGCTGACGAGCTGCGTTTGAGCCGACGCCTCGGGCTTCAGCTCAGCGTCGGTGAGGGCGCCGTCGGGGCTTTGGGGCCGGAAAATGGGACCCATACAGCCCAGGGCCAAAGTCTGTAATGCGCCCGCGACGGCCACATTGAGAAACGTTCGCCGTGAACGGCGGCATCGGTTGTCTTGCGACTTCGGCATAGGTTCCGCTCCCTCGGTTCGCTGCGCGCGTGCGCGCTTCCTGCGCGCAGATTGCTCGACAGCGGGGGCGGAGCGTAGAGACGCTGGCGCGAGGGGTCAAGATGAGGTGGGGGGACATGCCCACACGGGCTGGGTGCCATGGCCACGGAGGTCCACCGACGTAGCCATGCCGTTCGTGCACCAGCATGCCCACGCGGACGTGGGCATGGCACCCGCAGATTTGACACGCAGCCCTACGGCGGGTCGTAGCCGCTGCCGCCCCAGGGGTGACACCGGCAGATGCGTCGCACGCCTCGCCAGGCGCCAGCGAGGGCGCCGTACTTGCGCACGGCGCCGATGAAATAGTTGCTGCACGTTGGCTGATACCGGCACCGGGGCCCCAGCCAGGGGCTGATGAGGTACTGATAGCACCGCACCGAGCCGATGAGGGCGACTCGCGGCACGGCGGTGAGAAGCGGCCACAGGCGCCTCATGACGGCGGCTCCTCGACGGTCGGAGGCCGAGCGGGCAGGTCGAGGAGCCGGGCGAGCCGAGCGGCAAGCTGGCAGAGCGACTGCCGAATCCGTGGCATCGACGGCTCGGCCCCCGCGCGCGGCAGCACTACGAGGTCCACCCCCGGCGCGAGCTCGTGCTGTGCCAATCGAAAGGCGTCTCGCAGGCAACGCTTCCACCGATTGCGGATCACGGCGTTGCCGACCTTGCGCGATACAACGAGCCCCAGCCGCGCGTGCGGCAACTCGTTTTCGCACGCGTAGACCAACACCATCCCATCGCCCTGCGACCGCCGGCGGCGAAAGACGCGGTCGAACTCGGAGGGTTTTAGGAGCCGTCGCGATTTGGGGAAGTTGTGGTTGGGCATGGGGGGGATTTAACCGCCAAGTACGCCAAGGTCGCCAAGGTCGGAGGGGAAGTTACTAACCACCAAGGCACGAAGACACCGAGGGGGAGGAAGCGAACGGATGAATCTCCTGCCGCGAATCACGCTAAAAAACGCGAATCAGGAGACTATGAATTCAATTCGCGAAGATTCGCGTGATTCGCGGCCAAAATGCATGCTTCTCCATTTCTCCCACATCGCGACCTTGGCGTACTTGGCGGTTTATTCCTCTTCCGAATCAGGTTGCTCGTCGCTTCGCGGCGGTTCAACCGGCTTGAGCGGCGCGCGGTCGGGCGGCACGACGGGGCCGCGGCGCGGGGTTCCTTGGCGGCGGGCCCAGTGGCCGCCAAGCAGGATCATCACCACGAAGAGCATGCCGACTAGCGCGATGCCGAGCAGGGCCATTTGCGCCGCGGCTTTCGTGGTCGGCGGCAGCGTGTCGCTGGCTTTCGGCGCCGCGGCCATCAGCGCGACGCACTGCCTGGCGCACTCCTTTGCTTGTGGGCTCACCATGACAGGTCCGCCCGCGGGTCATCGGCGTACTTCGCGGCGATTTCTGCCAGCTGCTCGCGGTCGCTCTCGCTGAGCCCTTGGGGCAGAACGATTTGCAGCTCGGCGTACAAGTCGCCGGGCTCGCCGCTGCCGCCGCGCACGCCGTGGCCCTTCACGCGGAGCTTGGCGCCGCTGGACGAGCCGGGCGGCACCTTAAGCGTGATCGTGCCGTGCGGCGTCGGCAGGTCGACCTTGGCGCCGCGGAGCGCCTCGACGAGCGAGATCGGCACGGTGACTTCGAGCCGCTTTCCCGACCGGCGAAAGTGTGGATGCGGCGCCGCGTGCACCTTGATGAGGATGTCGCCCGCGGCGCCGCCCTGCGCGCCGGACTCGCCTTGGTCTCGCAGCCGAATCTTCTTGCCGTCTTCGATCCCCGCCGGAATTTTAACGTGAATGGTTTCGACGTTGCCGCCGGCGCGACGCACGGCGATCTGCGCCTCGCCGCCGAGCACGGCGGTGGCGAAGGGCACGGTGAGCTCGTGCTCCAGATCGGCGCCGCGTTCCGGCGGGGCCGCCTTGCGCCCGCCGCCGCGGCCGCGTTGGCCGAATTGCTTGAACAGGTCGGCAAAGCTGCCGCCGCCGGCCGCGCCGCCGCCGAACAGGTCCTCGAAGTTGACCTCGACGCCCTCGGATCCGCCGAGGCCGCCAGCGCCCGGCCAAGGCCGCTGCCCAGCGCCAGACCGACCGCCGCCCATCGATTCGTAGGCCGAGCCGTAACGGTCGTACATCTCCCGTTTCTTGGCGTCGTTGAGCACATCGAACGCAGTTTGGACCTGCTGGAACTTCTCCTTGGCCTTGGGATCGTCGGGGTTGAGATCCGGGTGATGCTTACGCGCGAGCTGGCGGTACGCCTTCCGAATGTCTTCGGCAGAGGCGTCGCGAGCGAGTCCGAGCGTGGCGTAGTAGTCGTCGGCCATGAAGACGAAAGAGGGTGGGAGTGCCTGCGAGCTCGCGCATCTCGAGCGCGCATTCAAGCACACATTCTAAGTGCCGTGCGGAGCAAAGTGTAGAGCGGACGGAAGCGCTTCGCCGGCGCGATCGGCGATCCGCGTCACCGCGCCTTCGCGGGCAGCTTCGACTTGCCGTCGACGCCGTCTCCGGCGACCGCGCCGTTCGGGCTCGCCGTCGCGGGGGCTCCCTTCGCGGCGACGCCGCTGGCTCCGGGCAGGAGATCGCGCTGAGCACGTTGCTCAGCCTCATCGTGCCACGCCGCAGCCCGTACGTAGGCGCCGTCGGGCATCAGGACGCGCGCCCGGCAGTTGTCCTGCAAATACGCGGGGATGACTTCGTCGCAGACGCGGCGCCGCAGCTCGGGCGCTTCGATGGGGAACATCACCTCGACGCGACGCTCGAAATTTCGCGGCATCCAGTCGGCGCTCGAGAGAAACACCTGCTGCTTCTGGCCCTCGCCGAAAACCATGATGCGGCTATGCTCCAGGAAGCGATCGACGATGCTCCGCACACGGATGTTCTCGGAGATTCCCGGCAAGCCCGGCCGCAGGCAGCAGATGCCGCGAATCACGAGGTCGATCGGCACGCCGGCCTGGCTCGCGTCGTACAGCGCCTCGATCGTGTCGTAATCGGCGAGCGAGTTGAATTTCGCGAAGATGCGCGCGCTCTTGCCGTTGCGCGCACGGTCGGTCTGTTCGCGAATGAGGTCGAGCGTCCGGCCGTGCAGGTCGGTGGGCGCCACAACAAGCTTTTTCCACTCGTGGCCTTGCGAGTAGCCCGTCAGAAAATTGAAGAGCGCCGAGCAGTCGTCGGCAAACACCTTGTTCGCTGTGAACAGGGCCATGTCGGTGTAGATGCGGGCCGTGGAGGGGTTGTAGTTGCCGGTGCCCAAGTGCACGTAGCGGCGCACCTTGGCGCCTTCCTGCCGCACGACCATTGCGAGCTTGCAGTGGGTCTTGAGATCCATGAAGCCGTACACCACGTGGACGCCGGCGCGTTCCATCTGCCGCGACCAACTGATGTTCTGGGCCTCGTCGAAGCGGGCCTTCAACTCGACGAGCGCGGTGACGTGCTTGCCGTTCTCGGCCGCCTGCATGAGCGACTTGACGATGGGGCTGTCGCCGCTCGTGCGGTAGAGCGTCTGCTTGATGGCGAGCACGTTGGGGTCTTCGGCCGCGCTCTGGATGAACTCGACCACCGGATCGAACGAGTCGAACGGATGGTGAACCAGCACATCGCGGTCGGCGAGCTCGGCGAACAGGTCGTCGCCCCGGCGCATGCCCAGCGGCTGGCGCGGCGTGAACGCCACTTCGCGGAGCGACTCGTTGCCCGGCACCCGAATCAGCTCCCACAGGGCCGTCATGTCGAGCATGCCGTCGACGCGGTAGACCTCGGAGTACTGCTCGCCGCTGACGGAGAAGTTTTCCTGGAGCTGCTCCTCTCCGACCAGCATGTCGAGCAGATTGCGGCCCATGTCCTCTTGGACTTCGAGGCGCACGGCTTCGGAGTGCTGCCGCTGGCGGAGTCGCGCCTCGATGGCGCGGAGCATGTCGTCGCCTTCTTGCTCGAGCATGTCGACGTCCATGTCGCGCGTGAGCCGGAACGCCGCGTGGTGGGCCGCCTCGTAGCCGCCGAAGAGCTCCGAGAGCTTGCAGGCGACGATCTCTTCTAGGAGCACGAACTTGTTCTCGCCGGGGCCGCCGACGTCGATGAATCGCGGCAGCACCTGGGGGAGTTGGACGACCGCGAACAGCTCCGGCGGGCCCAGGCCGCTGCGGCGCTGCAGGAGCGCGGCCAGATACAGGCCACGGTTGTGGAACCGGGGGCTCGGATGGCTGGGGTCGATCGCCATCGGCGTGAGGATGGGAAACGCACGCTGGCGGAAGAACTCGTCCACAATCCGCCGCTGCGACTTGTCGCACTGGGCGCACGTGAGCAGGTGCACGCCGTTGTCGGCGAGCGCGGGCAGGATGTCTTTTTTCCAGCAGCGGTACTGCTGCTCGACCAGCTCGCGAGTGCGCTTCGAGATGCGCTGGAGT
>JANOIK010000484.1:0-18865 GCA_031407585.1 Planctomycetota bacterium
CGGGCTTTGAGCGGCGTGGTCGACGCGCGCTCGGACGAGGTGCGGTTGTGGGTGCGGCAGGAGGCTGGCGGGGTGGTGCTCGCGACGGCAGTGGCGTGGCGCGATGTCGCCACTGCGACGCTTGCGGGGAATGACGTCGACGCCGAAGAGATGAAGCAGCGGCTCGGCGCGTCGGCGACGGAGGGGCCGCGGTTGGCGAGTGCTTTTGTAGGGGAGAACAGGATCGCGCTAAGCGGCAAGCCGCCGATGCTTGAGGCGCCGCGGCGATCGCTAAGGTCGCGGCGGGTTCGGAGCGTGGAGATCGTCCAGGCGTGCCTCGTGAATCTGGATAGCGACGTCGAGCCCGATGGGCTGCGCGTTTCGATCGCGGCGATTGACGAAACGGGCGCCGCGGTTGCGGTGCGCGGGAATTTCACCGCGCGGCTCTACGGCGAGCGGCGGCCGCCGCATTTTCCGGACATCGAGTTCGCGCTCGAAGAGGATTGGTCACAGCCCGTGGCGGCGAGCGACTTCATCGACGGCGTCGCGACCTACGAGCTACCGTTTCGTCGCACGGCGCCCGAGTGGCAGTTCGACTTGTTGCCCGACGCGGTGCTCGACGTGCGACTGGGCGCCCACGGGTCGGGGAACTTCGCGGCGTCGGCGCCGGTGGTGATTCGGGCGTTCAATCCGGTGCGCGATGATTTGCAGTTGTTCCGAGGGACGCGGTTCTTGCCGGGAGAGCAGCGGGGGACGCCGGCGGCTGGGCGTGAGGAGCGCAGCGATGCGCTTTGGATGCACTGGGGGTGGTGAGGCTGGCGGTTTGCACAGACTACCGCCCTGCGCTCGGCCGCCACTGGCGGCCGTGCTCGCTTGCTCCGGTCCCTTCGAGGGCGGGGGATCCTTAGTCCGCGTCGCGGTCTTCTGCTCGGCGGTCTGTCTGGCGGCGTTCTTCGAGATCGAGCGCTTCGGCTGCTGCAGCGGCCGCATCCGTTTCCTGGCGGCGGTCGGCTTGTTCGCGCTTCTCGATGAGCGACTGCAGCTCCGGCGGAAGTTCAATGCGTTGCGACATGGCGGGATCTCCTGGCGTCTCGCGGTGAAAGCTTAGCGGAGTGCGGGCTCCGCAATATCTGGGCCCATCGGCAGTTCTTCGACGATTGTCTCGCCCATGGGCTGGTATTCGGTCGGCGGCAGATCCATCAGCACTTCGGGGCTCGGGTCGATGGTCGGCAGGCCGAACATCACGTGCGAGGCGTGTTTGCCGCGGTGGTCGAACGTGTCCGGCATGCGCGGCTCGAACGGCCGCGGGAACCGGCAGATGGCGCCTTGCGTGAGCGGCGTGTCCGCGCGGAAAACCTTAAAGTCTTGCGCCTCCTGCACGATCGGCGTGTAGGGCATCACATACGGCCGGAGGGTGACGATGATTTCTTTGCGCGTTTTGACGACCGTCCGCTTCTGAAACAAGATGCCGAGATAGGGAATGTCGCCGAGCCAGGGGACCTTGCTCTGGACGTTGCTGTCTTCCTCCTGGATCAACCCGCCGAGGACCATGCCCTCGCCGCTGCACATGAGGATGTCCGTCTCGAGCTCGGTGGTCTTCTTGGACGGAATGTCAAATCCCGGCAGGTACTGGCCCGAGGAAACCTGCGGCTTGATGTTCATCAGCACGCGGCCATCGCGGGTGACGCGGGGGGTGACTTCAAGCATGACGCCGACGTCGAGAAACGCCGCGCCGCCGACCGTCGCGGTTTGCGTGGTGACGGTGGTGGGGTAGGGCAGTTGGTCGCCGATCTGCAGCTTCGAGGACTGGCCGCTGACGACGTGCAGCTCGGGCGAGGCGAGCGTCTTCGCGTCGGTGGTGCGTTGCAGGAGCTCGATGAGCCCGTCGAGGCCCACGCCGTCGGCGCCTATCAGGAAGCCGCTCGTAGCGGCGGTGTTCGCGAAGCCGATGCTTTGCATCGTGACGTCGGCGCCGGAGAGGCTGATGATGTTCTTGAAGTTGATGCCGCTGCGGCAGTCGTCGGCGAGCTCAATCTGCAGGATGTGCGCCTCGATGAACACTTGCCGCGGCGGCTGGTCGGCCTGCTCGACATACTGGGTAATCCGCGCCAGGTACGCGGGGAAGTCGCGCACGGTCACGATCTCGCGCGTGCGGCGGTTGTTCTCTCCGTCGCCCACGGTGATCCAACTGTCGCCGGCCTGCGAGAGCAGCCCCTTGATCGTTTGGTCGACGTCGGTGGCCGTCGCGAAGTCGAGCTCGAAGACCATGACCTGCTGCCCGCCCGCGTCGGGGGGCATGAAGTCGGCCACCTCGAGCGTGGAAACGTAAATGACGTCGCCGCTGGTGGTCCACGTGCACCCCGAGGCGGAGAGCAAGGCGTCGAGCACCGTGTCCCAGGGCTGCTTCTCGAACGTTGCGGTGACGAGCGGGTCTTCGCCGCCGGCGAAGACGATGTTGAGCTGCTGGGTCTGGGCGATCATGGAGACCACCTGGCGGAGCGAGCCCTGGCGCACCATGAGCGAGATCAGGCCGTCGTGGTCGTCGTTGACCTGCGCGTTTTCCACCGGCTGGGCGCCATCGAGCGGCACGAGCACATTTTGGCCCGCTGGGGGCGTCTGCGCGGTAGCGAAGGGATTGGCCCGTGGCGGGACGGCCTGGGGAGCGCCGCCGGGGGTGCCCGAGGCGGTCCCTTCGAGCAGCGCTTGCAGTTCTTCCATCGTGGGCGGAGCTATCGCGGGCGCGGCTGGCGCCGGGGGAACGCCAGTCGGCACGGTCAGCGGTTCGCCGACAAGCTGTGCGCGCACCGCGACCGGCGAGAGCAGCATGATCGCTGCCAAGAGAGCGAGCGCACGCACGGCGCAAAGCGCAATGCAGCGTCCTCCTGTCGCGGATTGTCGACCTGCGTGCATGCCCCCTCCGAGCAAGCCGCATACTGTCAGCGATCGCTAGCGTTCCCCTCGGGATCGCTCAAAACGATGCCTGCGGATGAGATGTCGGTGATGCGAAACTGTCCGATCGCGTCTCCCACGTGGTACTCTTGGTCGCCGATGCGGGCGACGCGCACGCCCTCCGAGACGAAGATGATCGCGTTTTGTGCTTGTTGCAGTTCTTCCAGGCCCATGCTCTCGGCCGGCGTTTCGGCGTCGGCCGGCGCCGCCACCCACGCGGGCGTCGCCAGCGGGTCGAAATCGATAAGTTGGTCCAGTGACGGGTCCGGCCAATCCTGGTCGACGGCGAACTCGCCGAACGGGCCCGTGGGCCGCACCGGCTCCGCGGACGTTGGCTCCGCCGCCGCCTGTGGTGCAGCGACGGGCGCCGCGTTCTCGCTGGCGACAGGCTCCGACTCCGGCGCCACGGCTTCGGCCGTCGCACCATCGCCGCCGCGCAGGTTGTTCGCGATGACACCGACCAAGACGAGCGCCAGCACGCCCACGAGGACGAGCTGACCGCGGGTCGCCCCGGCGCCCTTACGGTTTGCGCCACTCATAGAGTCCCCCGCTGAGAGTCTTTATCGTTTGGATCGACCTGGTAATACAGTTGAAATGTAACCTCGACGGGATAGCCGCCCGAGTCGCTGCCGCGAGTGATATCAAGTCGCTGAACCTGCGAGATTTGGGGGAGCTGGTCAATCGCCGTGAGGTAGCGGCAGATGCTGGCATAGTCGCCGACCAACTCGCACGAGACGTCGATGGTCGAGTAGCCTGCGTGATGTCGCGGCGCCTCGGACTGGCACTGCCGCACTTCCAGATCGAGCGCGGCTGCTAGCTTCCCGGCCTGCTCGACGAAGTCGCTGGCCGAGGTTCCCAGCGGCATCCGCTCGCGCACCGCGGCGGCGGCGCGAGTCAGATGTTCGAGTCGGGCGACGACCTCGCGATGCGTCCGCGCGACGCCGTCGGCGGAATCGGTGAGCAACTGCACGCGAGCGATGCTCTGGGCGTGTTCCGCGACGTCGCGATGCAGCGGCGCGTAAACGAACTGATAAAAAGCAACGGCGGCGCCCAAGGCGGCCGCGCCGCCGGCGACGTGCAGGCCGGTGTGGGTCGTTCGACCGCTCAGCAGTGAGTTCCAGCGGGCCATCTTACAACTCGCACTGGATGATGTAGGTTTGCCGCCGCGGTCCGTCTTCCGGGCCTGGCGCGCTCGACAGGACTTTGACCGCGGTGAACGGCGGACGCCGTAGTCCGGCGGCGAGCTGCGAAATATCGAACGTGGCCGCGGCCGTCACGTCGAGCGTGAACCGTCGCGGAGCATTGCGGTCTTCGTCGGGCTGCTCGATGTAGTGAATTCCGTCCACGAACACGGCGCCCTCGGTTTCGGCGATCGCGTCGGCCACCGCGCCGAGCAGCGCGGTCACGGGTTGGCGTCGCGAGAGTGTCAGCGTCGCGTGCTCGCGCTTGACGAGCTCGGCGGCCTGGGCGCTGACGCTGCGGTTGGCGCCGGCCATGCGGCGAATGGGTTCGTAGCGCGCCTCGAGTGAATCGTGCTGCCGGATCACGGCGCCGTGCCGCTGCCACAGCCAGGCGCCCAGGGGTAGCATCAACAGCAGCAACACGCCGATCGCGGCGGCCCACGTCTCGCCGATGCGGGACGCGGCGGCCGTGAACTTGGCGCGCTCGGTCATCAGATTGACGTGGCTGATCATGCACCCTCCCAGGCGAGAGCCGACGCCGCGATGGCGGGGCCCAGCAGGTGGGCCGGCGGCATGCGCTCAGCGTTCGCGGGGTTCTCTGCGGGCAAGTCCCACACCTGCACGTCGATGTGCAGCGACTGAGCCAACCGCGGCGCCAGTTCGGCGAGCGAGGCGCCGCCGCCGAACAGGAACGCGATCTCCGGCTTCACGCCCCGCGCTTGGCCCTGCCAGAATGTGAGCGTCCGGGCGAGTTCGCGCTGCAGTCGCTCGAGCGGTTCGACGATCGCGTCGGCGAGCACCGTCGCCGCGGGGCTTTCCGGATCCGCGGCAATGCGGCGATCGGCGAGCAGGCGCTCGGCGTCCAGCTCTGGCACGCGCAGCGCCTGCTGAACCGACGCGATGACTTGCTGGAACGCGCAGTTTTTGAGGCAGCGCACCAGCGCCGGCACGCCCTCGTGGATCAAGCAGAGCGTGGCCCGGCTGTAGCCCCAGTCGAGCGCGATCACCGGCCGGGGCTCGGCGGGCGACTCCACGAGGCGCACGGCGCGACTGAGCGCCCAGGGGAGCGCGTCGACCACGCGGCAGTTCCAGCGGCCAGCGCCGATGTCGCGACTCGCCTGGTCGGACCACGCGGCCGGCACGGCAATGACGTTGCGTTTGTCCTGGTCCCAGGGCGTCGCCCAGTTGGCCAGGATGTGACCGTCGAGCGACTGGTGCAGCTCGGACTCCACGATCGCGGCCAGCTCGCTGGCGTCCCGCTGGCTTCCCGCGGGGGCGGCCACCAGCGCGGCTTCGCACAACGACATCGACAGCACCGCGGCGGCCGGGCCCCGACGGGGCGACTCGCCGAGCGCCGCGGCCGTTTGCATTTCATCGGCGGAGGCCAGCGGATTGTCAGCGGTCAGCTCATCGGCGATCCACCGCTCGCGGCGCGGCACGATCGCGGCACTGCGAATCCGCACCCCGCCGGAGGTGCGTACGGCTTGCGCACTCTTGACGGTGGCGCCGCCAAGGTCGAATCCGAGCCAGCCGGTGGTCTTCGTGCGAAGCATTGTTTCGTTATTCGGAGTGATTCACCACGACGGCACGACGACACGACGGGGGAGGGAAGGAAGCCAAAGAATGGTTGCTACCGTGGGTATTTCACTGCAATGACCTCACTCAGAAGTGTCCAATTTATTCTCTCAACTCGTTCTTCGTCGTGCCGTCGTGGTAATAAACGCTTATCCCCGCAGTGGTGAAAAGCTCTCATTCCCCGCCCCCGCCGCCGGAGAACGACGACAGGTCGAAGATCGGCAGCATCACGGACATCACCACGATCGCGACGACGGCGCCCATGACGACCGTGATCGCGGGCTCGAGCAGCCGCACGACCGATCGCATGCGCGTCTCGGCTTCGTCCTCGAAGTAGCTGCCGAGCATTTCGGCCACTTCGGCGAGGTTGCCGGTGCGTTCGGCGGTGACGATCATCTCGCGGGCGGACACGGGCACGATTTCCGCATCGGCGAGCGGCGGCTCCATGCCGCGACCGTTCACCACGGAGTCGGCGATCCGTTCGAGCAGGTCCTTGTACACGCGGTTGCCGATCGCCTGCCGGCAAAGGCGCAGGGCGTCGAGCAGTGGCACGCCGCTTTGCAGCAGCAGGCCGATCATGCGGCAGGTGCGGCCGATGAGCAGCGGGCGGGTGACGTTGCGGATCACGGCGCCGTGGATCAGCAGCGAGTCCCAAGCGCGCTGGCCGGCCTCGGTCACGCGCCACAGCGCGCCGCCGACGATGACTCCCGCGGTAAGCGGAATCCAGAGCCACCAGCGCTCCTGGAGTTCCAGCGCGACCCGCAGCAACATCCGCGTGATGACCGGCAGTGGCGTGTCGTACTGGGCGAAAATCTCGGCGAACTGCGGCAAGACGACGACGATCAGCACCGCGATCACAGAGCCCGAGATCGCCGTGAGCATGATCGGGTAGGTGAGCAGCGCCTTGATCGAACGCCGCAGTCGCATTTCGCTGCGCTGCATCTCGGCCAGCTGCTGGAGCACCTGCGACATGCGGCCCGAGGCTTCGGCGGCGGCGATTGTCGCCACGTAGGCCGAGTCGAACACGCCCTGGTGTTGGCGGAGCGCCTCGCTGAGCGTGTTGCCGCTGAGCACCAGCTCCTTAACGTCGCGAAGCACTTCGGCGAGTTGCGGCCGTTCGGACTGTGCGGCAAGCGAGGTCAGGGCGGACGCCAGGTCGACGCCGCTCTTGATCATGATCGCGAGCTGCGCGGTCATGTCCGCGACGTCCTGCTTGCGCACCCGGCCGCGGCGGGCGACGCCCGTGCGGCGGTCGTCGCGGGCGATCGAGACGTCGAGCTGGCGCGCAGCGGCGCTGTTGCCAGCCGGGGGGCTGGTTCCAAACGAGGCCGGGTTGGTGAGGACGGCGGCTTTCATGGCTTACTCGAAGAACGCCACGCGGGCGACTTCCTCGAGGCTGGTTTCTTCCTTCTCCGCGAGCCGCAGTCCGCACTGCAGCAGCGTCTCGTGACCGTGTTCGTTGAGGTACGCGCGGATCGGCTCCATCTGCGGATCGCGCGCGAT
Organism: Planctomycetota bacterium; assembly: GCA_031407585.1. Classification (GTDB taxonomy): domain Bacteria; phylum Planctomycetota; class Planctomycetia; order Pirellulales; family Lacipirellulaceae; genus Lacipirellula. The sequence continues at coordinate 7,188 of JANOIK010000484.1, forward strand.
GATGCTGCGCAGCCCCGCGTCGGAGGGCAGAACTTCGTAAATGCCCTTGCGGCCCTGGAACCCCGTGTCGAAGCACTCGCGGCAGCCGTCGCCGCGGGCGAAGCTGCGTCGCTTGTCGCCGGCGTAGTGCAGGGCCTCGAGATACTCCGCACTGGGATAATACGTGGTGCGACAGTGCGGGCAGATCGTGCGCACGAGCCGCTGCGCGACGACGCCGACCAGCGCCGCGGCCAGCTTGTAGCTCTCGACGCCCATGTCCATCATGCGGAGCACGGCGCCGGCGCTGTCGTTCGTGTGCAGCGTGCTGAGCACGAGGTGACCGGTGAGCGCCGCCTGCACCGCGACCTGCGCGGTTTCGGCGTCGCGGATTTCGCCGACCATGATCACGTCGGGATCCTGCCGCAGGATCGACCGCAACGCGCCGGCGAAGCCGACGCCGCGCACGTTTTCCACCTGCACCTGGTTGACCAGCTCGATCTGGTATTCGACGGGGTCTTCGACCGTCACGATGTTGCGGTGCACGCTCTTAATCAGCTCGAGGGCCGAGTAGAGCGTCGTGGTCTTGCCGCTGCCGGTGGGTCCCGTGACCAGCATGAGGCCGTAGGGCTTCCGCAGCAGGTCCTTCACCACGGTGAGCACGCCCGGAGGCATGCCGAGCTCGTCGAGATTGAACGTGAGGCGCTGCTTGTCGAGCACGCGCATCACGACTTTCTCGCCCAGCACCGTGGGCAGCGTGGAAATGCGGAGGTCGATTTCCTTGTTGTCGGCCACCACCTGGCAGCGGCCGTCCTGCGGCACGCGGTGCTCGGCGATGTCCATCTTCGCCATGACCTTGATGCGAGACACGATGGCCGGGTAGACGTCGCGCCGCGGGCGGAGCACTTCGACGAGCTGCCCGTCGACGCGGTAGCGCACCGTGGCGAACTTGCGGCCCGGCTCGATGTGGATGTCGCTCGCGTTCTTGCGAACGGCCTGCAGCACCAGGTAGTTCACCAGGTTGATGACCGGGCTGCCCTCGACGAGCTGGTGCACGCTCGCGACGTCCATGTCGGCGGCGTCCGCGCGAATTTCCAGGGCCGAGTCGTCGAGGTCGGCGGTCACCGCGTCGACGTGGAAGTCGTCCTCGTAGGCGCGGCGCATCATCTTGTCGATGGCGGCCTTGAACGCGAATGCGGGCCGGACGGTGAGGCCGGTCGCGTGTTCGATGCGGTCGATGCGGTCGAGATCGAGCGGATCGTCGCTCACGACGGTCAGCTCGTTGCCGACCTTGAACAGGGCGATGACGCAGTGCCGCTCGGCGAACTTTCGCGGCAGGAGCCGCACGGCGATCGGGTCGAGCAGACCCTCGCGCAGGCGCACCGCCGGAACGCCGAGCTGGGATTCGATGAACGGCAGCAGCTCGTCTTCGGTGACGAAGCCGAGCTCGAGCAACGTTTCGCCGAGCCGCTGGCCGCTTTCGGCCTGGTGCGAGAGGGCCGTCTGCAGCTCTTCCTCGGCGATGAGCTGAGCGCCGACGAGCCGTTGGCCGAGAAAGCTGCGCACCGGCGCCGGGGCCGGCGGGCGGCTCGGTCGCGGGCGTTCGAGGGTGGGCTCGGCGGAGGTCACTCGGCAAAGCTCCCGACGGCTTGCTTCACTTGGGCGTGCTGTTCGAACTGGTCGCCGACGGCTGTCACGCGCAAGATGTCGGCGCACAGGCTGTTCACGCCCGCCAGCTTGACCGCGCCGCCGCGGGCTTCGACGCGCGTGCGTAGCTCGACGAGCGATTCGAGCCCCTGGCCGTCCATCAGCGGAACGCCGTGCAGGTCAACCACGAGCATCGGCCGGCCATGGCCCAGGCACGCAAGCGCCGCCTCGGTGAACTGCGCGCAGATCTCCCCCGCAAGGGGCGTCTGCGGACGCACCACGCTCACCGCGCCTTGCTTTTCGACGGGGAACATTGTTTATCTTTCGGACTAACCACCAAGGCACAAAGACACCAAGGGGGAAAGAACAAGGCGGGGAGGACCACTAATAAACGCTAATTTTCACTAATCCGGATTAGCGTGGATCAGTGCTAATTAGCGTTCCTCCCTCTTCTTCCCTTTCTCTCTTTGTATTCCTTGGTGTCTTAGTGTCTTGGTGGTTGATTTTCCTAAGTAAGCGGCAGCAGGATCGTAAACGTGCTGCCCTGGTTCAGTACGCTTTCGGCGAGGATCTCGCCGTTATGCATGCGGACGATCTCGCGGGCGAGCGAGAGCCCGAGGCCCGAGCCCACTTCGGCTTGCACGCGCGGGTCGTCGCTGCGGAAGAACTTTTCGAACACCTTGGGCAGCTCCTCTTCCGCGATGCCCACGCCCGTGTCTTCCACGGCGATACGCAGGTTGCCGTCGTCGGCGCTGACCAGCAGCGTGACGCGGCCGCCGTTGGGCGTGTACTTTGCCGCGTTGCCCAGCAGGTTCACCACCACGGCGATGATCTTGTCTTTGTCGAGGTGCAGCTCGGGCAGCTTCGCGGAAATCGACGTCTGGAAGTCGATCGACTTCTGCTGCATCTGCGGCTCAACCTTGGCCAGCACCTCGGCGAACAGCCGCTCGGTCTCGACCTTGGTGCGGTCGATCGACAGGGCGCCCACCTCCATGCTGCTGATGCTGAGCAGGTCGTCGATGAAGCGGGCGAGCCGAGTGACTTCGCTGTTGATGATGTTGCAGAACTCTTTCTGCAGCTCCACGTCGATGAAGTCGCTCGTGGCGAGCGTCTCGGCGTAGGCCTTGATGTTGGTCAGCGGCGTGCGGAGTTCGTGCGTGGCGGTGTCGATGAACCGGTCGCGCGTCTGCTCGGCGAGCTTCTGCTGGGTGACGTCGCGCAGCGACCAAACGTAGCGGCGGGCCGCGTCGCCGCCGAGCGGCAAGCGGGCGACGCGCAGCACGCGGTCGGCCTCGGGGGTCGGTTGGATCAGCTCGCACACGGTCGTGCGTGCGCGGGCGGCGGGCGCCATCAGCTCTTGCCGATTGGTTTCGCTCGCGAACTGCAGGATGCGCTCCTCGAACGACGTGCCCGCGCCGGGAACTCCGCGATCGTCGCCCAGCAGCGCGGCCACGGCCTGGTTGGCAAATTCGACGCGCCCCGCGGCGTCGGTTACGGCCACGCCGTCAGTGAGTCGCTGGAGCACCTCTTCGAACCGAGCGTCGTTGCGTGCGGCGGCGATGTGCTCGATGGCCGCGGCGGCGCCGCCTTGCGAGGCCTGGCGTTCGAGGTCGTGGAGGCGGTCGACGAGCCGGTTCCAGCCGTGGGAGGTGGCGTCGCGAGCGCGTGTGGGCTCGGCCGTAACGTCAGCGTCGAACGGCAGGCGAGCGACGGCTTGGAGTGTGCGCTCAATGCTTGCGATCGGGCGCACGAGCCGCCAGAGGCTGCACGCTCCGCCAGCGACGAGCGCGAGCGGTGCGAGGACGGCTAAGGGCGCGACCGACGCAGCGGCGGCCATCGTTGCCCACAGGTCGGGCTGCTGAACGGCGATGCGCACTTCGCCGAGGCGGCGCTTTGCGGATTGCAGCGGCGAACGATATTCGTGAATCGGGGCGCCCGTGAGGCTCGCGTATTCCACGCGGGTGACCTCTCCCCAGTTGGCGCGCTCGCCCTCGGGTTCCACGGCGGGCGTTCCCACATGCTCGGGCGAAGTGTGGGCGACAATCTTGCCGTCGGGCCCGACCACCGCGCACCACTGGGCGCGGCACTCGTTGCGCAGCTCGGCCAGAAGGACCGAGCAGTCGCCGGGCACGTCGCGATTCAGTTGCAGCTTGAGCGCGACGCCCGCGCTGCCGATCCGCGCCAAGCAAAAGTCGGTGGTGCGCCCCTCGACGACCGCGTGCGACGTGACCACCGCTCCCGCAGCCAGCCAGCAAACGGCTACCAGGCAGAAGAACAGGTGGTACGCAACGATCTTGCGCGACAGGCCCAGGTTGGCTCGACGGCGGAACATGGCTTTCCGGTTGTAGTCACGGCCGCGGGCCTAAGTGGCTTTGCACAGAATCTTTTGTAGGAGCGGTCTCTGACCGCGATTTCGCGTTGCAATGCACAATGTGTCGGAGTGGTTAGCGAAATCGGCGTCGGAGACGCCTCCCACAGTTTGAGCTGCCCAGTCCCCGTCAAACGGTCACGCCGAGCAGTTGGCACGCCGTGTCCACGACGGCCGACGGGCTGAACGGCTTGGGGAACACGGCGTTAATTTCCAGATCCTGCTGCAGTCGCGGGAGCTCGAGTTCGAGCCCCTTGGCGGTCAGCAGGATCACGGGCGTCTTGGCGTACGCGGGCAGCGTCCGCAGCCGTTCCAGGAATTCCAGCCCCGTCATCTCCGGCATTTGCTGGTCGGTGATGATGATGTCGAACGGCTCCGCCGTCGCCCGCTCCAGCGCAATCCGGCCGTTGCCGGCGATGCGCGTGTCGAACCCCACTCGCGTCAGCGCGAACTGCGTCACGCGGGCCAGGGCGACGTTGTCGTCCACGATCAACGCCCTGGCACGAAACGCCGCGGGGGCCGGCGTGTCGGCAGAGTTTTTTGGTAGCAGCGTTTCGTTCATGACGGGGTCGATCTCTCGTGAGGCTAGAACGCGCTGAACAACGTACCCGATGACGACGCGACGCCCGAGTTGAGGATGAACTCGCCCGTTTGCGAGTTGTACTTGTAGCCCTTGTCCGGGGAAGCATCCACGGCGAGCGGGTTCGCGTCCGCGACGGTGGAGATGTCGGAGTTCCGAGCACCCGCAACGCCAACGGTCGACGGCGGGATCGGGCCTCGCAAGTAAGGCTTGAGAAGCAACTTGAAGTCAGTGCCCGGCGCCGTGCAGCTGGGCAATTGGTTGTACTTGGCGTTGTACAGCTCGATGGCGTCGCGGACGATCGAGAGCGTCTGCCGCATCGAGTTTTCATTGGCCGTGGTGCTCGTGCCAAAGAACTTGGGGGCGGCCACGCCGGCCAAGATGCCCAGGATCATGATCACGACCACAAGTTCGATCAACGTAAAACCAGCTCGCCGCTTCATTGTCGTTTTCCTTGTTCGGTGTTGGCCGCGCTCGTTGCGTTGCCCCGATGACCGGGTTGCCAACGGCGATTTGTTGTGTGGACTCGAGGAACTCCCTCGAGATTCGGGTCCGCAAAAACGTAGCTTGCTGCGGTGCGCGGCGTCGGGTGTGGCATTCCGCGTTTTTGGTGGGTTCCCCCCATGCCGTGGCCCGCACAACCGGTCTCGGCGGTTGCGGCCCCACCTTATGTTGTCCGGGGAATCGGCGCGCATGCGATGACCTACGCTTTTCTTGCGGGCGCAGGCGCCAGTGGAGCGCCGCCGCGGTCCGCTCGTGCCTATGTAGTGGAGACTTAAGCGATGACGTCCGACGTGATGATCGAGAAGTTGGCCCCCGCTGCGTTGGAAGCGCTGGGCTCGCTGAGCGCCGCGCTCGACTGTCCGCTCGAAACGTGGACGCGCGATACCGACCGCACGTGGCGCCGCCGCACCGACGCGGGCAGCGACGATGCGGATGTCTCCGATACTGATGATGAAGGACTGCACGACCTGCTGGGCGAGGCGCTATCGCTGGGCCAAACGTGCCGCCGCAGCGCGGGACCGTTTGTGCAGATCGCCGCGCCGCTGAGCGATCCCGCGGGAACCGTTCACGGCGTGGCCGTTGCAACCGTCGATTCGGCCGTTGCCGACTTCGCCGAACGGCTGGTCAACGCCACGCTGCGCGACATCCACCAGCGACAAGAGATCGAGTGGCTCCGCGACGAGAACTATGTCTTCTCGCACCAGGTGACCGACGACTTCGAAGAGCTGACATTTCTCCGCACGATGGCCACCCGCCTGGTGGTCGACGACACGTCGCTCGACATCAACCGCATCGTCAACCGCACGATCGCGGACTTGCGGGAGATGATCGGCGCCGAGACCATTTACTTTGTGACGCCGGGGGCGGAGGGCGTGTTGCAAGTCGCCCAAACCTGCCCCGCCCAGCCGGGTGATGAGGCGGCCGTCGCCGATCCCACGATCGTGCGGCTCGCTCGCATTCACCGGGCTCGCGCGACGCATGGGCCGTGCATCAAAAACGATCTCTCGGCGTGCGACGCCGAAGCGGTCGCCGCCGGGGTGCGGCAGTTCCTGATGGCCCCCATCGGCGTGGGCGATCGCCAGTTCGGCTGGTTCGTCGCCGTCAACCGCACGACCGTGGGCCGCCGCTGGGCGCCGAGCCCGCTCTTGCAGCTTGGCCACGACGAGTTTGGCACCTGGGAGGCTTCGCTGCTGACGACGGCCGCCACGCTGCTGGCGTCCCACGCGAGCAATCTCGACCTGATTCGCGAGAAGGAGCAGTTGCTGATCAACACGGTTCGCTCGCTCGTCACGGCGCTCGATGCCAAGGACGCCTACACGCGCGGCCACAGCGAACGCGTGGCACGGTTCTCGAAGAAGGTCGCCGAGACCTTGGGGTACGACTCCACCGCGGCGGAGCGGCTCTACCTTTCGGGCTTGCTGCACGACGTGGGCAAGATCGGCGTGAGCGACGCGGTGCTTCGTAAACCCACGAAGCTGACCGACGAGGAATTCGACGAAATCAAGCGCCACCCGGACGAGGGCTGGGCGATCCTCCGCGACCTCGAACAACTCAAGTATGTGCTGCCGGGCGTGCTTCACCACCACGAGCGCGTGGGCGGCGGCGGTTATCCCGACGGGCTCGTGGGCGATCAGATTCCGCTCGACGCCCGCATTATGGCGGTGGCCGACGCCTACGACGCGATGACCAGCGACCGCGCCTACCGCGGCGGCATGCCGCATGCCAAGGCCCTCGAGATCCTGCGCATCGGCGCCGGCGTCCAGTGGGACGCGCAGGTGGTCGACGCGTTCCTCTCGGTGATCGAAGACATCATCGCGATTCGCTACGGCTACCGGCAGGTCGAGCGGCCGGCGCGTGCGGAGTCGGCGCTCGCGCCTTCCTGCCAGGCGTTGGCATAGAGGAGTTGGCAATGTGCACAGGAGCGCGGCGCACCCGGCGAGCGTACACGCTTGTCGAGCTGGTGATCGTGTGCATGATCATGGCGATCCTGGCGTCGGTCGCGGCGCCAAAGTATCGCGACGCATTGATTCACTACCGGGTGAACGCCGCCGCCGGACGCGTGGCGGGCGACCTGCGGATGATTCGCCAGTACGCTCGCAAGGCCAGTAAGGTGCAGGCCGTGGTGTTCAATGCAACCACCAACGCCTACACGGCCGCGGACATGCCGAAGTTCGACGGCGTGGGCACAGGCTACACGGTCGCGCTCATGACGTCGGACTACGTGGCGGACGTCGTTTCCGCGAACTTCGGCGGCAGCGCCACGATCACCTTCGACATCTACGGGCGGCCGGCGGCGGCGGGAAGCGTGGTTTTGCAGTGCGGCTCGACACAGAAAACCGTTCAAGTGGATGACATGGGCAATGTCTCGATCCTGTAATACCGCTTGTGAGGGTGCATGGGTGGCACGTCCCAAGGTCCGCCGCAGGGCGTGGTGCGCACCGTTCCGGACCACGCCTCGCCACGGCGAGTCCCGAGCGACCTGTGTAAGACCTTGGGCGTGCCCCCGGAATCGCCGCGGGTTCACCATCATCGAGATGGTGCTCACCATGGGCATGAGCGCCGTGATCATGGCGGGGCTCGCGTCGACGCTCTATATCTCCACGCGCACGCTCACGCCCGACGCCACGGCGACGCACGAAGGCAATCGCAGTTCGCTTGCCCTGTCGCAGCTCACGGGCGATCTGCGGCTGGCTCTCGGGTTCACCGAACGAACGACCAAGGCAGTAACGTTCACCGTGCCCGATCGCACGGGCGACGGCGCCGTCGAAACGATCCGATACTCGTGGACCGGCACCGTGAACGACCCGTTGCTCTACCAGTTCAACGGCGGCACGGCGGTGACGCTTGCGGCCAGCGTGCAGCAGTTCAACATCGCATCGCTGACGCGCACCATCCCAGCGACGTCATGTGCCGTGCCCGCTACCATCGTTTGCTACGCGCCGCATAGCGAAGACAAAAAGCTCGCCGCGACCAGCGTTGTCATCACGGCGCCCACGGGGCTCGTTCCCGGCAATGTCATGCTGGCGTCCGTCGCGGTCGACGGCAACGTGGCCAGCACGCTCGCCGCGCCCTCGGGGTGGACGCTGCTCAATCGGCTTACCGACTCGGCCAATCAGGTAACCACAGCCGTGTGGTGGAAGGTTGCCGGGGCGTCGGAGCCGGGCAGCTACACCTTCACCTGGACCACCTCGAAGAACGCTTACGGCTGGATCGCGCGGTTCTCCGGCGTCGAGACATCGGGGCCGATTAATGTCTGGGGCAGCACCTCGGGCCCGAGCGCAAGCATTTCGCCGCTCAGTCCGAGCGTGACCACGACGGTCGCCAACACGATGATCGTGCGCATCGGCGGATTCGACGCCGCCAACACGACGACCGACGTGCCCGGCGTTTCCGGACACACGACCATCACGATGGACCGCAGCGACACGACGGGGTCGGCGGCCTCGGGCGGCGCGGCCTACGTGCTGCGAGCCGCGACGGGCGCCACCGGCACGGCGAATTTCGGCCTGACGGCCTCACAGGAATACGTCACCTTTACCCTCGCGCTGGCGCCGGATGACGGACTGTAACCGCTCATGAAGCCGCAACTCAATTATCGTCGACCGCCGACGCGCCGCGGCCTGGGCATGGCCGAGGTCGTGGTCGCCACGCTCATCGTCGGCGTCATGGTGGTCGCCGCGTTGAACGGACTTGGCATGATCGTCAAGACTCAGCGGCTGAACGCCGACCGCTTAACCGGCCCCGGCCTAGCTCGCGATCTCATGGCCGAGATCATGTCGATGCCGTACGCCGACCCGCAAACGCCGGGCGCCGCCTTGGGGCTCGACGCGGGGGAGTCGAACGCGTCGCGCACAACGTACGACGACATCGACGACTACCACGGCTTGAGTTCCGCTGATACGAAGGCCAAGGACGGCACGAGCCGCTCGGGCTTCACCGGCTGGAGCCAAGCCGTGACCGTGACGTGGGCCGAACGTATCGGCGGCACGGCGTGGGGCGCTTACGATACGGAGCTTAAGCGGATCACGGTGACGGCCGTGAGCCCCGCGGGCGTGACGTCCCAGCTCATCGCGCTCAGATCCAAGAGCGGGGCCCTCGAGCAATCGACGCCGCTGGCCATGGCGACGTCTTCGTGGCTCGGCGTCGAGCTGCGCGTGGGGACGAGCACGCGGTCGCAATTTATGGCGGCGCCGCTGACCAACCTCGCTCCGGATACCAACTAGATGCTCCGCACAGCCGCGTACCCGCCGTGTGTGGCACGCCCAAGGTCCTCCGCTGGGCGTGGTCCGGCGGCAATGAAACCACGTCCCGCGCGGACTTCGGGCGTGCCACCCCGTCGCGGCACGGTGTATGTCGCCGTGCTCGGCGTGGCGCTGATCGTCTCGCTGGTGTCCCTGGCCGGCTTGCACCTGGCCCGCGTCGAAACGGACGTACTTGTGGGCGCCGACCAGGTTGCCCAGGCCGAGTTGCTCTCCCAGTCGGCGTGCGAGTTTGGCATTTCGCGGCTCCTGTATGATTCCGACTGGCGAACCAACAACACCAGCGGCGCCGATGCGAGCAGTGGAACCATCACCCTGGGCGCCGGCACGTTCAAGTACCAACTCATCGACGTCGATGGCAATCTGGCCGACAACGATCGCGACGGCGTGACCGTCCGCGGCATCGGTCGCGTCGGCGAAGCCACGCAGGTGACGACGGTGGATCTCGAACCCGCCAACTCGGCGCTGACGTGTCTCGACGTCGCCATTCATGCCGTCGGCAAGGCCGACGTGATGGCCGGGACGGTGACGATCGACCGCATGGTCAGCAGCAACGATGAAATCAGAGTAACGGGCAGCGGGACCATCGTCGGCGACGCCTGGTCGACAGGCGCCATTTCGGGGTCCGTGACCGGCATTCGTTACCCCGCCTCGACGCCCGCGCGCCGCGTGCCCAACACCGTGTCGGCGTGGGTGTACTACCTCGCCAATGCCACGGCGATCGACATCGATACAATCCCCAGCCAAACGATCGACAAAAAGGTGCTCAGCGCGGCAAACAATCCGTATGGCGCCGAGAACCCGCAGGGGATTTATCTCATCGATACGGAGGGGCAGACGTTGCACATCCGCGACTCGCGAATTAACGCAACGCTGGTAGTGATCAGCCCGCTGAATGAGACCGAGATCGAAGCGACCATCAATTGGGCGGCGCCTTCCGGCAATTTTCCGGCGCTCATGGTCAAGGGCGACCTCCGCATGGAATGGTCCGGCGGCAGCTCGCTGGTCGAGTCGACCGCGGGGGTCAATTTCAACCCCGCCGGAACGCCGTACGAAACCGTGGCGGACTCCGACACGACCGATTCCTACCCAGGCATCATCAAGGGGCTGGTGTATTGCTCTGAGGATCTCACGGTGACAACTGCCTGCGTCGTGCAGGGCTCGCTGGTAGCCGGCGGGGACGTGGACATCAGCGCCAACGTTACGGTTGCTCATAGCGCCTCGCCAGCGACCTTTCCGCCGCCGGGCTTCGCCTGGGGCAACGTCATGCGCGTGGTGCCGCGAACCTGGCGCCGCGTCGCCCAGTAGTGGCCTTCGGGCGACGGCGAAGCGCTCGCGGGCGCGCTATTCTCGCTATGCGAGCCTGTCCGGCCCGCGCGGGGTTTAGTAAGCTTGCCGTCATCGTTTGCGCGGGCCGGATGGTTAGGATGGTCGTGCCCGCGCCGTTCATCGCCCTCAGGAGGTTGTTTCATGTCGCTTGCGCGAGCCGCCTTTTTTGTCGTCGTGGCTATCGTCGCCTTGGTGGGACCGAAGTCGTCGTTCGCCGCCGACTGGCCGCAGTGGCGCGGCCCGAACCGCGACGACGTCTCCGCCGAAACCGGCCTGCTGAAGTCCTGGCCCGAGGGCGGCCCGAAGCGGGCTTGGCTCTTCGAGAAATGCGGCCTCGGCTACGCGGGCCCCGCGATCGTCGGCGGCCGCATGTTCATTCTCGGCACTCGGGATGATAAAGAAGTCCTGTTCGCGATCGACGCGACGACCGGCGAGGAGCAGTGGGCCGCGAACGTGGGCGATCTTTACACGAACGACTGGGGCGACGGCCCGCGCAGCACGCCCACGGTCAACGGCGACATGGTTTACGCCCAGGGCGCCCAGGGCAATCTCGTGTGCATTCGCGCCGGCACGGGCGAGGTCGTGTGGACCAAAGCGATGCAGGATCTCGGCGGCGGCATCCCTAAATGGGGCTACGCCGAATCGCCGTTCATCTACAAGAACACCGTCCTGTGCACGCCGGGCGGGAAGCAAGGGGCCCTGGCCGCGCTCGACAAAGCCACGGGAGAGCTCGTCTGGCAGAATCCTGACGTGACGAGCGAGGCCCACTACTCGTCAATCGTCGCCATGAACCACGACGGTCACATGGACGCGGTCCAGCTTCTGGTCGATCAGCTTGTCGGCTTCGACCCCGAGACCGGCAAGATTCTGTGGAGCGAGCCCTGGCCTAAGCCCGTCGCCACGATTCCAACGCCCGTCGTGAAAGACAACTTCGCATACGTTACCAGCGCGTACGGCGCCGGGTGCATGCTCGTCGAGGTCGGCGCCGACCACGCCGTGACGAAGGTGTACGACA
>JANOIK010000529.1:0-6083 GCA_031407585.1 Planctomycetota bacterium
CTTAGGCAGGGCGCTGTGAGATGCGTCTAGCGGCGGCCGAGAGGCATGTGGCCTGTTTGATTGAAAACAGTGCCAAGCCACAGGCTAAACGTAGCGCGCTGACTTCGCGGCTATCGCCCCGCGTCAACGGTGCTCGTGCAATAGATCGCAATTGCTCGACGCTCGGATTCGCCGAGTTGTTGCCATCGCTCGATCAAGCATTGCAAATCAGTGTCAAGCGACGCCAAAAAGTGACCTTTGAGGCACTCAGAATGCAGCGCATTTGCAGCGCGGCACTGTTGGCAGTTTTCGCAAACGCATGGTACGATATCGCTTGCGTCGGAATCGTCCGAAGGTTCGATTCCCGCCGCCTCCACTTTTTGACGGGTAATGCCACGCGTTGTCGGCGACTGCCCCCAAGCGTCTAAACCCTTGCCTCGGCGAGGGTTTCTTCGTTTTGCGACTGTGCCGGATCGCTGACGCTTTGTGCCAGCGGCTGATGCAGACTGACCAGCCGCGCTATGTATCAGCCGCTCGTGTGACTTTGATAGGGCAGGTGTGCGAGGGGATCTTACTCCACGGCAACAAACGGAAACGGCGCCCTGGCAGAGCGAGCACCGCTGGGAGCCGAACCGGTCCGGCACGCAGCAGCGACCGATGTTCGGCGTGAGTTCGAGCTGAAGGCGGCGCTCGTGGACTTTTCGTGCCGCGGATTCGCAATATCTCGGCCGGCGGCTTAAAATCGCCCCATGTCAGAAGTCACGCAAATTCTTGCTGTGATCGGCGATGGCGATTCCGCTGCAGCGAGCCGTTTGCTGTCGCTGGTCTACGACGAGTTGCGAACGCTGGCCTCGGCTAAGTTGGCGCGCGAAAATCCTGGACAGACGCTGCAGGCCACCGCGCTGGTGCATGAGGCTTATTTGCGGCTGGTTGACGTCGAACAGGCTCAGCAGTGGGACAGCCGTGGGCACTTCTTTGCCGCAGCGGCCGAGGCGATGCGGCGCATTCTCATCGAACGCGCTCGGCGAAAAAGCACAGTTAAGCACGGCGGGGAGCTTAGGCGAGTCGACTTGGATGATGCGCCTCCGATCGCAATGCCGTGCGACAACTTCGAAGATCTGCTGGCGCTCGATGAAGCACTCGATCGGCTCGCGGTCGTGGACGTCGGTAAGGCGACGCTGGTCAAACTCCTCTATTTTACCGGGCTCAACCTCGACGACGCCGCCGCTGCGCAAGGCATTTCGCGGACCACGGCGTACCGGCACTGGATGTTTGCACGGGCATGGTTGAAGGATGCCATTGACGGTTGCCCCGGCGAGAAATGACCGTTTTTTTTTACGCGGCCGTGGAACGCACAGGAGAGGGATTTCGCATTGCTCCTTGGAAGGGAACCCACGCGCGCATGCCTACCGATCTCGCTCGTCTTGAACAAATCTTCGCGGAAGCGGCGGATCTGGCGGATCCGGCGGCGCGGACCGCTTACTTGGAGCAGGCCTGCGGCGACGATGCCCACCTGAGCCGTCGCGTTGCGGCGCTGCTGGCGGCGCACGACTCGGCAAATAGTTTTCTCAAGCCGCCGATGGGCGGGCCAACGTCTCCCGTCATTCCTGTGGGCGACGGACCGCAATCGACGATCGGCCGGTTCAAGCTGCTCGAGCAAATCGGCGAGGGCGGCTTCGGCGTCGTGTTCATGGCCGAGCAGGAAGAGCCCGTCCGACGGCGCGTGGCGTTGAAGATCATCAAGCTCGGCATGGACACGGGCCAGGTGGTTGCCCGCTTCGAGGCCGAGCGGCAGGCCTTGGCGATGATGGATCATCCCAACGTGGCGAAGGTGCTGGACGGGGGCGTCACCGAAACCGGACGGGCTTACTTTGCGATGGAGCTCGTCAAAGGCATCTCCATCACCGAGTACTGCGACCAGCAGCACTTCTCGGTTCGCCAGCGGCTGGAGCTCATGACGCAAGTCTGCCACGCCGTACAGCACGCCCATCAGAAAGGCATCATCCACCGCGACCTCAAACCGTCGAACGTGCTGGTGGCGGAATACGACGGCCGGCCCGTCCCCAAGATCATCGACTTCGGCGTTGCCAAAGCCACCGCCCAGCGGCTCACCGAACGCACGATGTTTACGCAGTACGGCCAGATCATCGGCACGATCGAGTACATGAGCCCGGAGCAAGCGCGCTTCGACCAGTTGGACGTCGACACGCGCAGCGACATCTATTCGCTCGGCGTGTTGCTTTACGAGTTACTGACCGGATCCACGCCTTTCGATCGCAAACGGCTTGCCGAAGAGGCGTTCGACCAGATGCTGCGAATCATCCGGGAAGAGGAGCCTCCCCTGCCGAGCACTCGGCTCAGCGCCAGCCAGGCGTTGCCTTCCATCGCCGCCAACCGGCATACCGAGCCAGCCAAGTTGAGCAAACAAGTCCGAGGCGAACTCGACTGGATCCTCATGAAGGCGCTCGAGAAGGATCGCAACCGCCGCTACGAGACGGCCAACGGTCTGGCCATGGACATCGAACGGTACTTGGGCGACGAGGCCGTTTTGGCGTGCCCGCCATCGGCGAGATATCGGCTCCGGAAGTTTGCCGGGCGGAACAAGACCGCGTTGGCAACGGCGGCGCTGTTCGCCGCCACGCTCGTCGCGGCGACGGTCGTCAGCGCCTGGCAGGCGATCCGCGCCACGCATGCCCAGTCGGAGGCCGAGGCGGCGACTGCTCGCGAAGCCACGCTTCGTCGTCACGCCGAGCGACGAGTCGACATGGTCAAGGCTCAAAATCTGGTTGTCACGGGCGACCTGGCCCAGGCGGACGTGGTGGTCCGTGCGTTGCCCGATGATTTCATCGAAAGCGATGCCGGGATGATCGTTCCGATTGTTCGCGCACTGGCCCATTGGCACGCAGGGGAAAAGCGATGGCGACAAAGCGCCGAGCACTACAGCACGCTGCTGTTTGGCCCGGCAAGGCAAAGCGCGGACCTCTACGACGAAATCGTTCATGCGAGCATGGCGCCGCCCGAGGGGGCGCAGGCCCTTGTGCCGACGCCGTGGTCGCTCGCGTATCTCGAGTTCGCGCCCCTGTTGATCGAACTTGACGACCTGCCGGCGTACGAAAGACTGCGTAAGTCAGCGATCGAAAGGTATGCGAATAGCGACAATCCGGATTTTTTCGAGATCATGATGCACGTCACGCTCCTTGTGCCGCCAGACGACTCGCAAATGACGACGATCAGCAAATGGGCCGCGATTGCATCGACCAAAGACCATAGCTGTTCCTATGCAGCGCTCGCGCTCTTCAACTACCGGAAAGGAAATGACGAAAGGGCGCTGGATTGGTGTCGGAAATGCCTCGACGCTCAACCCTATCCGGGAATGAAAGCTCGGGCCCATGTCCTTCAATCGCTGGCCTACCGGCGGCTCAACAGGCCCGATGACGCCGAAAACGAACTGACTCTCGGCCGCGCCATGATTGAGAGCAAGTTCCGCGGCCAATTTGGCGTAGGGCATTACGCGGGCAATCTCTGGGCGGACTGGTTGATGAACCGCATTCTGCTCCGTGAAGCCGAGGCCATGCTTCGCAAGAACAAGCGGGCCGCTGCCAATCCGACGCGGCCGAGCAGCTCCTAGCCGCACCTTCTTACGGCCAGATTGATTGGTCACTCTGAAAGAATTCCCGGCGATCGTGGAACAGGTGCGCGCGGATCTCGCATTGACTGTGGGAACACGAACCCTCGGCCAGTCCGCCCGCAATTGTTTCAACCACGACAGTGCCTCGAAAGGAGGTTTCTTATGCGATCCTTGAGCCTTAGCGCCCCAATCGCGTCCCTAGCGCTGGTGGCATGCTTCGTATGTCATGCGACCGCCCATCCCTTCCAAGTTGATCAGGCCAGCGAAGGCCCTCCCGCGAGCGGTTTTGGCATCTCGCCCGGCGACGCGTTTGGCCAGGAGTTTACGCCGACGGCGAGCGCCCTGGACGTCGTGGAATTTGGGGGGGGACCGCATGATCCCAACTCGCTCAATCTGCGGGTCAACATCCGAGCGGGTGCGCTGGACGGCGCCATCCTCGGCACGCGCCAAGTGGCCATCGTCCAAGCCGCCCCGCCGATGCTGCCCGTCTTCCACTTTGATTTCGCGTCCCCCGTGGGGCTCGTGCCCGGAAATCTTTATGTGCTTGAGCCAATTCTGGAGCCGGGATCGGCAACCGTCGGTTTGCCGTTCCTCGAGCCGGGCCCGTATGCGGGCGGCCGAGCCATCATTCACGGGTCCGTTCGCAGCGACATCGACATGGTATTTCGCACGGGCCTGTCGGTTCCCGAGCCAGCGACGGCATTGCTCCTGGGCAGTCTGGCAAGCCTTCTCGCGACAACGACGCGGACCCGGAAACGTCGTTTGCTCACGCCGATGCCACCGCGGCCGTCTGTTTGACCAAAGACAATTGCGAGCCGTCTCGGGCGATCTTTGCATCGCGCCGCATGTGTGGGTATGGCAGCTTTTTCACCAGACAACAACGAATTCACGGCGCTTTGAGTACAGGACACGCGCGTCGTCACGAAGTTTGCCGATGCGCTCGTCACGGAAGCAGGGCACGGCGGCGGCGAACGGCCGGCTACTGCACGCGGAACCAATCGACGTCCGCGTGGGCATCGTCGCCCTGGCAGACAAGGCCGACCTTAGCGCCGGTCCACCGGCCCGGCGTTGCGACGAACGTTTTTCCCAGCGGGGTGAACGTCTCGCCGTCGGCGCTGTAGCTGAACGTGCACTCGGCGTCACTCGCGACGGCCACGCGAAGCCAGACTTTGGCGGGCAGGTCCGAGGCCTGCTCGACGGTACGCTCCCCGGCCGCTGAAGCGGCCTCGCCGCCGCCGATGACTTGGGCGAGGTTGAGCCCCTTCTCGCCACGGCTCAGCATGAGCCCGGCGTAGGTTTCGCCCGTGATGACGAGGCCGGCGCGGTCGTCGCCGTCGCCGTCGAATTCGAGAACCGTCGTGGCCTGAAACTCCGGCGCGGGGAATTTCTGTAAGAGCTGATTGGGCGCTGCCGTGAGCGCGTTGCCAGCCCGCGGCGCGGAGTTGAGCCGCAGCCACTTCGGGCGCGCCTCCAGCGAAGCCCACGACGCCTGCGGGTTGCCCTGCCATTGCCACTGGAAGCCCAGGGCGCCGTCGAACTCGTCGGTGGTTTGCGGCACGTCGACCAGATTAGAACCGCTCGTCGCGGGCTCACGGTACGAGGCGACCGGCTCGCCGACGCCGTTCTTGTCGTAGTCGACGCCCATCATCGGCCAATCGTCCTGCCACGTCATGGGGTTGAGGTGCACGACGCGGCCGAACGCGCCGCGGTCCTGAAAGTGAAGAAACCAGTGCTCCCCGCCCGCGAGTTCGACCCAGGCGCCCTGGTGGGGGCCGTTGATCTGGGTCGAGCCCTGCTCCAGCACGCGACGCACTTCGTAGGGGCCGAAGATGTCGCGCGAACGAGCCGCGAGCTGGTAGCCGGGCTTCACGCCGCCCGCCGGGGCGAAGATGTAGTAGTAACCGGCCCGCTTCGCGAACTTCGGTCCCTCGATCGTCCTGTAGCCGGGGAAGTTCACTCCATCGATCACCACGCGACCGTCGTCGATCGCCCTCGTGCCTTCGCTGTTCAGCTTGACCACGGTCAACACGTTCGCGAAACCCGCGCGGCTCCTCGCCCACGCATGGACGAGATAGACCTTTTCGTCGTCATCCCATAGCGGGGAGGGATCAATCAATCCTTTGCCGCCCTTGACCAGAACCGGTGGGCTCCATTCACCTGCGGGATCCGCAGCCGTGATCACGTAGATGCCGAAGTCGGGATCCGGGTAGTAGATCCAGTATCGGCCCTTGTGAAACCGGAAAGACGGAGCCCAGCAGCCTTTCCCGTGTTGCGGAACCCTGAAAACGTCCTCCGGGATCTGGCGCTTGAGCGCGTGATTGATGATTCGCCAGTTGACGAGGTCGCGCGAATGAAGGATGGGCAGGCCCGGCGCGCAGTTGAAGCTCGACGAGGTCATGTAGTAGTCGTCGCCCACGCGGACGACATCGGGATCCGAATAGTCGGCGTGGATCACCGGGTTCACGAAACTCCCGTC
>JANOIK010000576.1:0-7416 GCA_031407585.1 Planctomycetota bacterium
TCCGAACCTGCTGGTCAACGGCTCCGGCGGCATCGCCGTGGGCATGGCCACCAGCATCCCGCCGCACAACCTGGGCGAGGTCTGCCACGCGCTCATCGCGATGATCGACGACCCCGAGATCACGATCCACGGCCTGATGGAACACATCAAAGGCCCCGACTTCCCCACCGGCGGCGTCATCTGCGGACGCACTGGCATCATGCGCGGCTACCAGACCGGCCGCAGCACCGTGGTCGTCCGCGCCCGCACCAGCATCGAGTCCACCGGTAAGAAGACGCGGATCATCGTCCACGAGATTCCCTACCAGCAGGCCCGCGACCGCGTCGAGGAGCGGATCGCCCAGCTCGGCGCCGAGGGCAAGATCCCCGGGATCGCGAGCGTCGACAACGAGAGCGACCTCAAGGAGCCGGTCCGCCTAATCATCAACCTGCGCAAGGACGCCGACCCCGACGTCGTGCTCAACCAGCTCTACAAGTTCTCGCCGCTGCAAGAGTCGTTCTCGATCATCATGCTGGCGCTGGTCGACGGCAAGCCGCGCACGCTCACGCTCAAGGAGATGCTGCAGGAGTACCTGCGGCACCGCGTCACCGTCATTCGCCGCCGCACACAGTTCCTGTTGGCCCGCGCCCGCAAGCGGAAGCACACCGTGCAGGGCCTGCTCATCGCCCACGCGAACATCGACGAGGTGATCCGCGTGATCCGGTCGTCCAAGACGCAGGCCGAGGCCAAAGAGCGGCTCATGGCCATCAAGGCTCCCGGCGCGATGCTCAAACGGGCTCTCGGCGAAGAGGGCTACGAGCAGTTCCAGCGCGAACGGGGCGTGGCCGAGGACTACTCGCTCACCCCCGTGCAGGCCGACGCGATCCTGAAGATGACGCTCGGCCAGTTGGTCAACCTCGAGCAGGAGAAGCTCGGCGAGGAGCACGCGACGTTGCTCACCGAGATCGGCGAGTACCTCACCATCCTCGCGGACCAGGCCCGCATCTACGGCATTGTCCGCGACGACCTGATGCAGCTCGCGAACTCCCGCCTGGCCGACGCCCGCCGCACCGAGATCAGTGGCGAAGAGGTCGGCGACGTCGACCTCGAGGACCTGATCGAAGAAGAGACGATGGTCGTCTCGATCAGCCACCAGGGCTACATCAAGCGGACGCCCGCGAGCACGTACCGCGCCCAGCGCCGCGGCGGCAAGGGCATCAAGGGGCAGAAGACCGACGACGACGATCCGGTCGAGCACCTGTTCGTCACCAGCACGCACGACTACCTGCTGTTCTTCACGAACAAAGGCAAGGTCTACTGGCAGAAGGTCTACAACCTGCCGGCGCTCTCTCGCGAGAGCAAGGGCCGTGCGGTCGTCAACCTGCTCAACCTGGACGAGGGCGAGAAGATCGCCGACTGCCGGGCCGTGCGCGACTTCGACCAGCCCGACCACTACCTGATGATGGCCACCCGCGCCGGCCTGGTGAAGAAGACCGAGCTCAAGGCGTACA
This sequence comes from Planctomycetota bacterium, assembly GCA_031407585.1. Classification (GTDB taxonomy): domain Bacteria; phylum Planctomycetota; class Planctomycetia; order Pirellulales; family Lacipirellulaceae; genus Lacipirellula. Next base: position 1,491 of record JANOIK010000576.1, read on the forward strand.
GCCGCCCGATGAAGACCGGCATCATCGCCATCAAGCTGAAGGAGGATGACGAGCTGGTCGACGTCGTCATCACCAAGACGGGCGACGAAGTGATCCTCGCCACGGCCAACGGCATGGCGATCCGCTTCAGCGAGAGCGACGCCCGCCCGATGGGCCGCAACACCAGCGGCGTCAAAGGCATCAAGCTCTCGAAGGGCGACTCTCTCGTGGGCATGGTCGTCGCCGATCCCGGCGCGACGCTGCTCACCGCCTGCGCCAACGGCTACGGCAAGCGCACCCCCTTCGGCCCCAACGCCGCCCCGGGAGAAGTCGCCCCCCTCGCGGACGATGGAGAGGCAGCTTCAGCGGCCGGGAGCGCCACGGTTGAGGCAACCGACGCGGAGGAATCCGAAGGAGAGTCCGCCTCCTCCGGCTTCCGCTACCGCACCCAGAACCGCGGCGGCAAAGGCCTCCGCGACATCAAGACGACCGATCGCAACGGCCCGGTCGTGAGCATCGTGCCCGTGACCGACGCCGACGAGCTGCTGATGATGACCGCCCGCGGCAAGATCCAGCGCATCAAGGCCAGCGACCTCAACATCATCGGCCGCAACACCCAGGGCGTGCGGATCATGTCGCTGGACGAAGAAGACACCGTCACCGCGGTCGTTCGCGTACCGCAAGAAGAAAACGCCGAGGGCGACAACGGCGTCGAGCCCGAGTCGGAAAACCCCGAGCAACCGGGCGTGGTAGAATAGTAGGGGATAGCCACAGCCTTCGTCCTCACCGCAAGCGAGCTTACCGATGTCTCTTCAACTTCCGCCGGACCTCTCCGCATCGGTTCAGCACTTCATCGCCTTCGACGGTTACAAAACCGAAGAGGACGTGTTGCGCGACGCGCTGGCCGCCCTGGAGCGCCAGGCCAACATCGCGGCGATTCAGAAGGGCGTCGATGACATGGAGGCTGGAAGATGTCGGCCGTGGGAAGAAGTTAAGGAAGAGCTGCGAGCTAAGCTAGGCATTGGAAAATCCTGATGTTGCTACAGGTTTGCCTTGCCGACCAAGCACATGTGGATGTGGCCGATTGCCATCGATGGTGGGCAAGTTATCGATCGCGAGAGCAGGCGGATCGATGGCATTCAGCGTGCGAACACGCGATCGACTCATTGGCAACGAGAGCTGTGTCGTGTGGACGGGCTCCCGAGGACGACGATTTTCCTTTCGAACTCCGTCAACTGAATTTCGGAGTTGGACGACGGCCCACGCACAGAATCTTGTTTACAATTCGAGGTGAAATAGCTTACGTATTGCGAGTGCAGCACCTCGCACAGAACTGGCTTACGTTGGACGACGTCTGACAATCGCCAGTGCGCTCGATCGTCACGCGGCGCGGCGCTGCTCAGCTTCGCTCGCAGCCTCGTGACGCTCCTCGCTCATTTCGGCCAGGAGCTGCTCGATTCGCTCGCGGCGCACGCCCGCGTCGGCGACCAGGCGCTCGAAGACGCTGGTAAGAAACGCGATCTTCGTGACCGCTTGCGACGGGCCTTCGGTTCCGCGGAAAATGTTCATCGACGTTCCTTCGTCTGTTCAAACGCTTGTCGAGCCGCGAGTTCAACATCGGCCAGCGGCGCGCCCTGCTGCCGCGCCGCCGCTGCGCACGCTTCGTACTCCGGCGAAAACCGCTCCGCCCCGGTAGGCAGCATTGCCACGACGCCGGCGATCTCGCCGTACGGCGTCGCGACCGCCACGCTCCGCCGCGGCAAAGTTTGCCGCGTGACCGTCGACCGCCGCAAGCCCAGAGCCGTCGTCTCGCGAAACACGATCTCGGCTAGTTCATCGGCATTCGCGGGCCGAGACTGCACTGCCAGCAGTACGCCCGGCCGATTCTTCTTCATCGCTAGCGGCGCGGTCGAGACGTCGAGGGCGCCCGCCGCCCACAACTGCTCGATCGCGAAGCCTAGCGACTCGCCAGTGACGTCGTCCAGATTGGTCTCCAGGAGCACCACGGCGTCTGCTGTTGGGGACTCGCCTCCGCTGCGCCCGGCCGCTGAAGCGCCCTCGCCGATGATCAGGCGCAGGATGTTCGGGTGGGCGAAGTCCTTCTGACCGGCGCCGTACCCGATTCGCTCGATGGTCATCGCTGGCAGCGGGCCGAACTGGTCGACCAGCGCCGCGACGATCGCCGCGCCCGTGGGGGTGGTTAACTCCCCCTCGGCCGCAAAGTCTGCCACAGGCACGCCGCGAAGCAGCTCCGCCGTCGCGGGCGCGGGGATCGAGCACCGCCCGTGGGCGATCTCGATGAACCCCGTCCCGGTGGGCACGGGCGAGCACACGATCCGCTCGACGCCGAGCAGGTCCCACCCGATCGCCGAACCCACGATGTCCGCGATGGAATCGACGGCGCCCACCTCGTGGAAGTGGACCTTCTCGATTGTCGACCCATGCACCTTCGCCTCGGCCTCGGCAAGGCGGCGAAAAATCCGCGTGGCTAGCTCCCGCTGCCGCGGCGAGAGCGTGCTCTCCTCGATCATCGCCGTGATGTGGTGCAGATGACGGTGCTTGTGCTCCGGTTCGTGCTCGACGGTGAGCTGCAGGGCGCGGAACCCGCGCTTCTTCACCTCGGCAACCGCAAGCCGGCAGCTCGGCAGCCCGAGCGAGTCGATGCCGCTCTGCACGGCGGTGAGGTCGACGCCGGCGTCGACGAGCGCCCCGAGGGTCATGTCGCCGCTGATTCCGCTAGCACAGTCGAGGTAAGCAATGCGCATTGGTAAACATGGCCTGGGTCGAGTGTTCGGTATGTGTTCATTCTAGGAAACCGCGGGGGCGCCGGAAATGCTATCGCCGGATGCGCGATTGACGCCCGCGCCGTGAAGTCGCTACTGTTCGCTCGATTTTCTCCCGGCATTCCCTGTGACATCCGCCCATGTCGTCCCTGACCTCCCACCCTGCCCCGCGACACGACCCGGCCGCCGGGCTGCCACTGCGCATCAAGGTGCTGTACATCACGACGCTCCATCGCAACGGCGCGTGGCTGGCCGAGGCCTTCGCGGCCGACGGCGCCGCCCACGTGCTGTTCGACGAAGTGGTGGGCGTGACGGCCGGGCTGGCGCGATTGCGGGACGAGGTGTTCGACGCGATCCTCGTGAGCCACGAGCCGGGCGTGCTCGACGCGATTGAGTTCGCCGAGGCTTTCCGCGCCGGCGGCAACGACGAGCCGCTGATTCTGCTGGGACACGACCCGCCGCAGGACCTCGACGCCATTTGCTACGAAGCGGGCGCCGACGACTACGGCTGCATCTCGCAAACAACGGTCCGCGGCCTGTTGTGGAAGTTCGCCCGCGCGATCCGCCGCTACACGCTTGGCCGCGAAAACCGCCGCTTGATCCAGGCGGAGCGGCAGCGTCTGCAGCAGGAACACCACGAAGCGGCGCGACTGCTCGAGCAACAACGCGCGCTCATCACCGACCTGGAGCTGCTCCGCGACGGCGAATCGTGCGACGCCGACGACCATAATCCACATTCCTCCGGCTCCCTCCCCCTTGAGGGGAGGGCTGGGGAGGGGGTCGGCGCCACAAGTTGCGCCGCGAAACTCAAGATCCACTCCCCCGAAGCACTCCCGCCCCTTCCCGCGGCGCTCGTCGACCATTACCGCGAACTGCTCCGCGCGTATGTGATCATGGGCGCCGGCAACTTGGCCGATGACATGACCGCGCTGGCCGAACTGCTCGCCGCGTCAAACACCTCAGCCCAGCGCACGATGCAGCTCCACATCGACGTGCTCGAGGAGCTTGTCGAAGGCCTGGGCAATCGCAGCGCTCGGCACGTGATGAACCGAGCCGACTTGCTCGCTCTCGAGGTGCTGGGGCACCTGGCCGACGGCTACCGCCGGCGCTACCACGAACGTCGCCACCCGCCGCAACAGCTCGTGCTGCCGGGGTTCGATCTGGCCGCCGACGGCGTGACGCTCGTGCTGCGAGCCGCTTAGTCGCGTGAAACGGCGAGATTCGTCTGGTACACTGCGTTCGATTTGTCCACGCACACCCGGCGACCTCGGCAGACCATGAGCGACGCGACAACCACCATCCACGAGCTCCGCGAGCTGATCCGCGTCTTCGTCGAAGAGCGCGACTGGCGCCAGTTTCATTCGCCGAAGAACTTGTCGATGGCACTGGCCATCGAGGCCGCCGAGCTCATGGAGCATTTCCAGTGGATCGGCATCGACGACTCGCGGGCCCTTGCAAACGACCCCGCGAAGCGGGCCGCGGCGGGCGAGGAGCTGGCCGACGTGATCGCGTACGGCTTCGCGCTGGCAAACGAGCTGGGGCTCGACGTGGCCGACACGATTCGCGACAAGATGGCGAAGAACGTGCGGAAGTATCCGGCCGACGAGTTCCGCGGGCGCTGGGGCCGCAACGATCCGGGCGGGGCACCGCGGGGACAGTGAATCGGAATGGGCCGCGGATGAACGCGGATTTTGATGATTGCCGCGGATCAGAAGTAAGGTCTCGTGAGGTGGGTTGAGGAGTAGAGAATGGAAGTCCGCAGGCTCGCGATTGTTGGTGCGAGCGCGCGGGCTGCTGCATTCTCCGCCATTCGCGCGGGTTACGAGGTCGTCGCCGCGGACCTGTTCGCCGACGCCGACTTGGAGCGCATCGCTCAGGTAACGCGCGTCGAGCGGTATCCCGAGGGCCTCGCCGATTGGCTCGCGGCGATCGACTGCGACGCGTGGATGTACACCGGCGCGCTCGAAAACTATCCGGACCTCGTCGACCGCATGGCGGCGCTCCGGCCGCTCGTCGGCAATCGAGGCGAGACTCTGAAGGCCGTGCGCGACCCGTTCCGACTGGCGTCCGCGCTTGCCGACGCGGGCGTGGCGTTTCCCGAAACGCGCCGATGGTCCGACGGCCTGCCGCTCGACGGGTCGTGGCTCTGCAAGACCTATCGCGGCGCCAGCGGCTCGGGAGTGTGGGCGCTAGACGGCGAGGACGCGCTGGCGCGGGCCGAGCGTGACGGCGCCGTCTTTCAGCAGCGGCTCGACGGGCGAGTATGGTCGACGGCCGCGCTGTTCGCACTTGGACCCGAGCGATCGGAGGTGCTCGGCAATACAATGCAATTTACGGGCGAACATCTCATAGGACGAGGCAAGCCGTGGCAATACGTCGGGTCCTACACGCCATTTATGATCACCGCTGCGCTTGTCGAGCAGTTCGTCCGCTTGCGCGACGTCCTATCGAGGCATTTTGGCTTGCGCGGCTTGGCAGGCGTGGACGCGATCGTCGACGATCACGACCGACTATGGGTGCTGGAAGTCAATCCCCGGTATACGGCCTCGGTCGAGGTTGTCGAGCGCATGACAAATCGCTCGGCCATCGCTGCTCATCTGGCGACATTTGGCTGCGCCGATTGGGAGGCCTTCGGCCCTCCTGTTCGTACGGAGATCAACGCTATGCCAGTCCGCAGTTTTGGCAAGGAAATCGTCTTCGCCAAACACGCCGTGACCGTGACTGAAGCATTCCATCAATGGGCCATGAGCCATTCGACGATTGATCTCGCCAAGCTCACGATCGCCGACATCCCGCACTCAGGCGAAACAATTGGCGAGGGCCATCCCGTGTTGACGGTGCTCGCCGATGGTCCTAATTATTTCTGCGGCGAGTACATGCGAACCCGAATTGCGGAAGTTGAAAAGCGTCTGTACGAAACAAAGTAGCCGCGACCCTCAGGTACTTTCATGCGCGTTGGCATCGTTAGCGACAGTCACGGTCACATGGAACTCACCCTGCCGGCGATCCGCATGCTCAAGGCACTCGAGGTCGAGCGCGTCCTCCATTGCGGCGACATCGGGTCGGCGGCCGTCGTCGAACTGTTCGCGCCCTGGCCCACCGATTTCGTCTTCGGCAACTGCGACGGCAATCGGGCCGAGTTGGCCGTCGCCATCGAGGCGGCG
>JANOIK010000588.1:0-5758 GCA_031407585.1 Planctomycetota bacterium
GGGGTTCGAGTTGCCCTTCTTCGCGATCAAGCCGTAGTGCCAAACGAGGTTGATGCCGACGTTCCACGATTCCTCGCGGGCGCCGACCACGCCGGGGTCGGCGTCGGTGATCAGGTAGTTGAAGCCCGAGTTGACGCTCCAGCGATTGTTGAGCGGGGCGATGAATTCGGCGCCGAAGATTCCTTCGTTGTCGTCGGTGGCGCCGCCCCAGAAGCGTGCGGAGCCGCCTTCGCGAAACTGCCAGCGGAGGAAGCCCGCGTACTGCTGCACGGTTTCGTAGGTCACGCCCCCGACGCTCGTGTCGTCCGTCGGCGAGGCGCCCCAGAGGCCGAATTCCACGCCGCTCTTGCCCTTGAGGCTGATCTCGTAGCGAAGCTGCGACAGGTCCGAGTCGGCCTGGAAGTCGTCGTTCATCCAGTCGTACGCCACGCCGAACTGCACGCCGGATTGCACGCGACGGAACACGCCGGCGGTGACGAACTCTTGCGAACGGTCGGTGATCGTATTGTCGGACAAGCCCGAGAGCTGGCTCTGCACGGCTTGGAAGCCGGCTTGGTAGGCGAGCTGCGGGAACAGCAGCGACAGCAGCGGCGCGCGGCCGCCGATGTTGAAGCCCTCTTGAAAGCCGAAGTTGCCGTCGCCGGCGCCACCGAACAGCGGGGCGTCGCGCGGACCTTTGAACCCATGCACGCCGGCCCAGAACCGCAGGTCCTTGAACCGCGGCAGGCAGACGGGGAAGCACCAATAGTCGGGGCCCGGATTGCCCACGCAGCTGCCGCAGCCCACGATGCCGCAGTCCGGCTCGGCGCATCCGCAGGCGGGCTCCATGCCGCAGCCCGGATCGCACAGAATGCAGCCCGGCTCGGCACATCCGCACGCGGGCTCGGCGACGCCACACGCGGCTTCGCAGATGCCGCAATCGGGCTCGGCACAGCCGCACGCCGGCTCGCAGATGCCGCAGGTCGGCTCGCCGCAATCGCAGTAGCCGCCGCCGAAGGAAGCTTGGCGGACCGAGGGCCCGGCGGGCTCCTCGATCCAAGGTTGAATTGATGCGGCGGCGATGGCTCGCGAGCGGGGCGTTGCGGCGCCGGCGCCCGTGCCGGAAAGATTCTGGCCGGGCTGGGCGAACGTTGGAACCGTCGCAGCGGGCCGCGGGGCGGTGGCGATCGGTTGGGCGATCGGCTTAGCGGCAACGACAGCGGGCTGCGTCACACTCGTGGCGACGACCCGCGGAGCACTCGCGGTGCGCAGAGGATTCGTGGTGGCGGCGATGGGGGCCGTGGCTGGCACGTCCGTCGTGGAGAACAGCGGCGTCATGGCAGCAGACGCGGAAGGGCGAAATCGCGGCGCGGCCGCGGTGCTCGTGGAGCTGGCGCCGCCGCGGCTGGGTCGTTGGAAGACGACTCCGCCTGTGGTTTCGGCGGCCGCGGGCGCGGCAAGGGCCAGCGCCGCGGCAGCGGAGAGCAGGCAAGTCCCGACGGCCGAGACGAAGTTCATCAAGCGGGCGAGTTTCATGGCTAGTCGAATCCCGCGGGGACCGCCCGATGCGGCCGCCGCTTGGCAGGAGACGGTTTTTGCCGGCCTGAAGGCGTCATCCGCTTGCATGGCGGCGGCGTCTTTTGGCGCGGCGGTAGCGTCTCGGTTGCCCCCCCGGGAACCAACACGATGGTGAGTATCGGCGGCCCTCCAGTCGTTACTTTCGGAAAACTCGTTGCGACCGGAATAAATTCTGCGAATTCGCGCCGCGGGTGCTGGCAGTGCCGTCAGGCGAGTGGTTTTCGAGAGCGAACCAGCACTCGATACCCCCCGATAGGGGCACTCCGCGTATGTGGGTACTCGAACCGACTACGAGAAATGAGCCTTGCCGATACTGTCCAGCTTGCGCGATCGTAAGAAAATTGCCTCCGCACTACGGAGTCCCGCGAACGCCGCCGGGGTCGATTCGGAGCCCAGTAAACGGCTTGAATTTAACGACTTGCAGGAATAACACGCGCCGCGGGAATCGCCGCGACGCGATTGCGATGTTGCCTGTTCCCCGATTTGTGCTGATACTTAGTTAGAGAAGAGTTCTTTGGAGCCCCTCGGGCCGACTCGGATGTGAACCGAGCGGACAATCGCGTCGGTCGCGCCGCCTCCCCGCCCTCGGCGCCACCCGCAGTGCTCTTTGCCAACTTCGCACTCTCGCTTGCTCTAGCGGCTTCGGAAAGCGCCACGCCAACGGTCTTGGCCGTCGCGCATCTCATCTTCGCAATGAGCGCAATCCTTCGCGGACCTTGAACCGCGTGCTGCGCGCTCGCGTCCTGTGAGTACTCCTCGGCCGAGTTTGCGCAAGCGGGCGCGTGAACTGCAAAGGGCTGCCGGCGCGCCGTCGAGCTTCGACGAATGCCAACTCCCGCCTAACGATTGTTCGATTCACACCTTGGTCGGAAGGCCGCGCTGCGGCCGCGCATCCCAAACCCACGCAAGCTTTGGCTCGCTTCGAGGCGCGCATACTGCGTCGCCTCCGAAGCACTGCCGAAAAGGATGGCATGTCATGAGTCGAGGAAGCGAAATCATTTCGCTGGTATCCGAGCGACAGGATCGCGACCAGTTTCGTCGTAAGAATTGGGTGGGGACGTTCGAGGAGTATCTCGATATCGTCCGCGAAACGCCCGAAGTCACTCGCACCGCGTACCAGCGGCTGTACGACATGATCCTGTCGTACGGCGTCGACACGGTCGAACGCAATCGCGAGAAGGAATCGCACTACCGGTTCTTCGACGACCCGGACAACGAAGGCCGCGACGCGGTGTTTGGGCTCGGGGGACCGTTGCACAACCTGGTCAACGCGCTGAAGAGCGCTGCCCTGGAGTACGGCATCGAGAAGCGCGTGCTGCTGTTGCACGGACCCGTGGGCAGCTCGAAAAGCACGATCGTGCGGCTGCTGAAGCAGGGCCTGCAAAAGTACACGGCCACCGACGCCGGCGCCCTCTACACCCTGGGGTGGGCCGACGACGAGGATCCGAACGAGGTCCACTGGTGCCCGATGAACGAGGAGCCGTTGCACCTCATTCCCGAGCGCTTCCGTGAGGACGTGGCCGCCAATCTCAACGGGGGACACAAAGAGGGCGACTTCAAGGTCCGCATCCGCGGCGAGCTGGACCCGTATTGCCGCTTCATCTACCAGCAGAAGCTGAAGAAGCACGACGGCGACTGGACCCGCGTGATCCAGGACATCCGCATCAAGCGAGTGATTCTGAGCGAGAAAGACCGCATCGGCATCGGCACATTCCAGCCCAAGGACGAGAAGAACCAGGACGCGACCGAGCTGACCGGCGACATCAACTACCGCAAAATCGCCGAGTACGGCAGCGATAGCGATCCGCGGGCGTTCAACTTCGACGGTGAGTTCAACATCGCCAACCGCGGCATCATCGAGTTCGTCGAGGTGCTGAAGCTGGACGTGGCGTTCCTGTACGACTTGCTCGGCGCCAGTCAGGAGCACCGGATCAAGCCGAAGAAGTTCGCGCAGACCGACATCGACGAAGTGATTATCGGGCACACGAACGAGCCCGAGTACCGCCGGCTGCAGAACAACGAATTCATGGAAGCCCTGCGCGACCGCACGGTGAAGATCGACGTGCCGTACGTCACGACGCTGGCGAGCGAGATCAAGATCTACGAGAAGGACTACAACGCCCGCACGGTGCCCAAGCACATCGCCCCGCACACGATCGAGATGGCCGCGATGTGGGCCATCCTCACGCGGCTGGAGGAGCCGAAACACGCGGGTCTCAGCCGGCTGCAGAAGCTGAAGCTGTACAACGGCAAGACGCTCCCCGGGTTCACCGAGGACAACATCAAGGAGCTGCGCGAGCAGTCGCACAACGAGGGTCTGCTCGGCATCTCGCCGCGCTATGTGCAGGACAAGATTTCCAACGCGCTCGTCGCGTTTCCCGAGGCGCGCTCGATCAACCCGTTCATGGTGATGAACGAGCTCGAGGCGGGGCTCAAACACCACAGCCTCATCAACAGCGAGGACACCAAGCAGGAGTACCGCGAGCTCCTCGGCATCGTTAAGGAAGAGTACACCAACATCGTGAAGAACGAGGTGCAGCGGGCGATCGCGGCCGACGAGGCGGCACTGTCCCGGCTGTGCGGCAACTACATCGATAACATCAAGGCCTACACCCAGCGTGAGAAGGTGAAGAACCCCTTCACCGGCCACCACGAAGAGGCCGACGAACGGCTGATGCGGTCGATCGAAGAGAAGATCGATATCCCCGAGAGCCGCAAGGACGACTTCCGCCGCGAGATCATGAATTACATCGGCGCGTTGGCGATCGACGGCAAGCGGTTCGACTACAAGACCAACGAGCGGCTGAACAAGGCGCTGGAATTGAAACTTTTCGAGGACCAGAAGGACTCGATCAAGCTCACGAGCCTGGTGTCGAACGTGGTCGACGCCGAAACGCAGCAGAAAATCGACGTCGTGAAGGGCCGGCTGATTCGCGACATGGGCTACGACGACGAAAGCGCGTCCGACGTGCTGAACTACGTGGCCAGCATTTTCGCGCGCGGCGATGTCAAGGAGAAATCGTAAGAGAGCCGTCAGCGATCAGCATTCAGCAATCAGCCAGAGGAGACCATGAAAGACTTTCGGGATCTTCAAGTGTGGCACAAGGCGCATGCTTTGACTTTGATGGTCTATGAGTCGACAGTTGCATTCCCAGACTCGGAGCGATTTGGGCTAACATCGCAATTGCGCCGTTCCGCAGCATCAGTTCCAGCGAATCTTGCCGAAGGCTGCGGCCGCGGAAGTGATGCCGACCTTCGTCGATTTCTTCAGATGGCCATGGGGTCGGCCTCGGAGACGGAGTATCACATTTTGCTGGCGCATGACTTGGGCTTCCTCGCCGGCACAACCTATGCGCGGTTGACCGACGACGCTCAAGAGGTGAAACGCATGCTCGCGTCGTTTATTTCCAAGCTGAGCGCCGAACTCTAGCCGCTCGTATTCTTGCTGACCGCTGAAAGCTGACCGCTGACCGCTTCTCCTATGGATATCGAACGCGACACCCGCCGGTTCAAGCAGATCGTCCGCGGACGGATCCGCGAGAATTTGCGGAAGTACATCACGCACGGCGAGATGATCGGCCGCAAGGGCCGCGACGTCGTGAGCATTCCGGTTCCCCAGCTCGACGTTCCCCGCTTCCGGTTCGGTAAGAACGGATCCGGGGGCGTCGGCCAAGGGGACGGCGAGGTCGGCGATCCGCTCGGCAAGCCGGGGCAGGGGCCGGGCGGCAAAGGCGGCGCCGGCAGCGATCCCGGCGGCGGGCACTTTCTGGAGGTCGAGGTCTCGCTCGACGAGCTTGCCGAAATGCTGGGCAACGAGCTGGAGCTGCCGCGCATCGAGCCCAAGGGCCACGCGAGCATCGAGGCCGAGAAGTCGAAGTACAACAGCGTGCGGCAGACGGGGCCCGAGTCGCTGCGACATTTTCGCCGCACTTATCTGCGGGCGTTGCGGCGGCAGATTTCTACGGGCGAGTACACGCCGGACGATCCGCGCGTCGTCCCTGTGAAGCAGGACAAGCAGTACCGTTCGTGGAACGACGTGCCGCACCCCGAGGTCAACGCGGCGGTGATTTACCTGATGGACGTCTCCGGCTCGATGACCGACGAGCAGAAGGAGATTGTCCGCACCGAGGCGTTTTGGATCGACGCCTGGTTGGGGCGGCAATACCGCGGCATCGAGAAGCGGTACATCATCCACGACGCG
>JANOIK010000590.1:0-3057 GCA_031407585.1 Planctomycetota bacterium
TTCGTGCGAATCGTCGACCGCGATTTCCTCGAAGTCGACAACCTCCATCGCCAGGTGCTGTTCGATGAAGCCGATGTCGCCGACGAGTTGCCTAAAGCCGTCGCCGCGGCGCGCCGCCTTGGAAAAATAAACTCCGCGGTGACCGTCGAGCCCGTGGTGGCCGATGTCACGGCCGCAAACATCCACGCTCTCGCCGACGACGTCGACCTGATCCTCGACGGCACGGACAACTTCGAGACGCGCTTCCTTGTCAACGACTTTGCCGTCGCGACTGGAAAACCGTGGGTCTTCGGCGGGTGCGTGGGCGCCGAGGGGCAGGTGCTGGCGATCCTCCCCGGCGAGACGCCCTGCCTGGCGTGTCTCATGCCCGAGCCGCCGCCCGCGGACACGCAACCCACGTGCGAGACCGCCGGCGTCATCGGACCGATCGTGAGTGTGATTTCATCACTGCAAACGTCCGAAGCCTTGAAAATCCTCTGCGGCCGTCGCGAGCTGGTGAACCGCCGCATGACGCTCATCGATCTGTGGCGAAATGAGGTGCGAACCGTCGGCGTGACGGACCTTCGGGAGGCGGGCACGTGCCGCGCCTGTTGCCAGCGTGATTTCCCGTGGCTCGACGGCCGTCGCGGCGTCGCCGCCATTTCGCTCTGCGGCCGCAACGCTGTGCAACTCTCGAGTTCATCCACCGATGGCGTTTCCCTAATCGACCTGGCGAAAAAACTGGCAGCCGTCGGCCGCGTCACGGCCAATGCCTTCCTCCTCCGCTGCGAAGTCGACAAGTATCGGCTCACCGTCTTCGCCGACGGCCGCACGATCGTCGGCGGCACCTCCGACCCCGCCGAAGCCCGCGTCGTGCATGCACGGTACGTCGGCGGATGACGTGCTGGCGCCCGCAAAGCATCCGCGGTTTTCCCAGCTTCACGCCGATTGCTCGATCGCGTGGAAAGCTTTGAGCGCGACGCCCCCAACCGCCGATTCCTTGTCGCAGGGCACGGTTTCCCGACCCGCCGCCCGCTGCTGCTCTCGACCCAGTTTCTTTGAAGCACCCGACTGCGCATGGCCACTGTTGACTACTCGCCCGCCGCGGCGAGCGCCGCTAAGTCTCTGCATGCACCGCCCGCGACGAGTGCGCCGAACCGGCACAAGCTGGTCGGCCGCATCGGTCCGTGGCAGCTCGTGCGGCTGATCAGCGAAAGCGAACTCGCTCGCGTGTACCTCGCGCGCCCCGCCGAGTCGGCGCCCGAGGCGCCGCCGGCGTACGTCGTGAAGGTGCTCCGCAAAGAGTGGTGGCGCGACCCGCACGCAATCGAGATGCAACGCAGGGCCGCGTGGGTGGGCCGCAAGGCATCGCACCCGAACCTGCTACCCATCCTGAGTGCGGGCGTCGAGCAGCCGCCGTTTTATCTGGTGAGCCCGAAGCTCGAGGGCCGTTCGCTGGCTGCGGTGCTGGAACAGCAGCGACGCCTGCCGCTGGCGATCACGCTGTGGATCGCCCGTCAAGTCGCCGAGGCGCTCGCGGCGCTCCACGAAACGACGCGCATGATCCACGCCGACGTGAAGCCGTCGAACATCGTTGTCGGCTCCGACGGCCACGCCACGCTCATCGACCTCGGCTTCGTCCACACGCCGGCCGAGAGCCGCCACTGGTCGTCGCGGCCCGTGTACGGCACGCTGAACTACCTAGCGCCCGAGGCGCTCACCTCGTCGCTCTCCACTTCGCCGCAGAGCGACGTCTACAGCCTCGGCGTCACGCTCTACGAAATGCTCGCCGGCCACCTGCCGTTCATCGGCCGCGACGCCGAGCAACTCATCCGCCAGCACCGCGAAGCGAAGCCCGAGTGCCTGATGGCCCGCCGCCCCGAGACGCCGAAGCCGGTCGCCTCGCTCGTGCACCGCATGCTGGCGAAGGATCCGCTCCGCCGCCCCGAAAGCGCCGCCGCCGTCGCCGCGGAACTAGTCCGCCTCGAAATCGAGTGCTTCGCGGCTCGGTAATGCCTACCAGCGCCTCTCGACGCCGTAGGCATCGAACTTCAAGTCGGCCGAGAGAACCGGCACGCCTTCGACGATCGACTGGGCAATCAACATTCGATCGAACGGATCACGATGATGCAGCGGCAGCGTCGAAACGCAAGCCGCGTGCTTAACTGAGATGGGAATCAAAGAGAGCTTGTCGACGTTGAGTTGACGGCTGACAAACTCGTCAAGTCCGCCTTGAATGGTCAAACTGCCAAGACGGACCTTGATGCCAATCTCCCAGACGCTCGCGGCGCTCAGAAGCAACTCGTTGCCTTCATCAAGCCAAAGGCGACGGGCCTCGGCGCTAAGCTTCTCGTCCTCAAGCACGGCCCACAGAAACGTGTGCGTGTCGAGAAGAATCCGCATCACATATACTCTGCGAAGTCTTCGAGATGCTCGTCATCTTCGGCAATGATCTTCAGAATTCCCTTCGCTGAGCCTAACTGCCGCTTGTGAGGGCTGGCCGGTTCCTCGACGGACGTAACGCGAGCCACCGCCTTGTCGCCGTCGACAAGCACGATCTCGTCTCCAGGCCCAAGCTTCGTGAGAAGCGTGGGCAATTGCGCACCAATTTGGCTGATCGGGAGCGTCGTCATAGGAACGCCATGCGGGGAGTGGTTTCCTCGAATTATACACTTTCCCCTGTATCCGCGCCGAGCAACAATGCCGCCTCTTTCCTGACAATGGCCCCCCGGCGATGCGTCAACTCACGGCACATCCAGCGGCAGCGGCTCCACGCCGTCGAGAAAGCTCGACAACGCCCGCGACCGGTACGGGCTCTGCAGCTTGCGGACGGCCTTCGACTCGATCTGCCGCACGCGCTCGCGGGTGACGGAAAAGATCTTGCCCACTTCTTCGAGCGTGTAGGTGTAGCCGTCCGCCAGGCCGTAACGGAGCCGCAGGATCTCGCGTTCGCGGTAGCTCAGCTCGGTCATCACTTCTTCGAGCCGTTCCTTGAGGGCCGCCAGCCGCTGTCGCTCGACCAGCCGGTGGGCGATCACGAGGACAACTACTTCGGCGAGTTCCTCCAGGAGAATCGCG
>JANOIK010000646.1:0-2378 GCA_031407585.1 Planctomycetota bacterium
TTCCCGCGAATCCCCTCGACCGTCATGAGGTTGGGATAGGTCCGGTTGATGGCGGTCGCTCGGTACCCGTCGTGGATGTTGAGCATGAGATGGTGCTCGGCAGCCTTGGCAATGGTCTCGGTAATCCAGGCGGTCTCGCTCTGCGGGCCGACGTCGACGAAGCCGAGCTTCACGCCCTTAACGCCCCACTTCTCGAAGAGCGAAAAGAGCATATCGCGCTGTTTCTTGATTTGCCGACGATCGACGTACACGATGACGCCGACGCCGTGTTCGCGGCCGTAGCGTAAGACCTCTCGTAGATCGAGATCAGCGCGGCGCACCGTCGTTGCATCGCCCGTCTCGAAATCCTCTGACCCGTACCAACCTTGGTCGAAGTGGACATACCCCAGCCCCACGGCGTTGGCGAAGTCGATGATCGCCTTAGCGTTGGCGGTAGTCAGCGTCGTGTCGCGCATGACCTTGCTGGGCTTGATCCAGGAGACGTCGGCGATCTTCGCCGCGTCATTGAGATTGAGCAGCAGGTAGTTCCGCTCCAGGAGATCGCCGGGGCGCTGCCCGACGATGAACGCCCGCCAGGGGGATGCGTCGCCGCTTTTGAGCGTGATGCGCGAGTCGTGGCGTTGGCTCGGAGATTCGGTGTTTGACGTACGACCGCCGAGCGCGCTGACCAGCGAGTTCGATCCGTCGCCCAGGGGCGAGAGCAGCATGCGGGGATAGGCGTAGTTCGCCGCCTCGGCGAGGCTGGCGTACCGGCCATCGGGAAAGACGAGCGTGAGCGGCCGCTCGGCCCACGGCTTCATGTCGGCGACCGGCGCGAGGCGATACTCGCCTTCGGTGCCGTGCTCTTCGTAGCCCTCGACGCCCGGAGGCAAGCGGAATTCGGATTCTTCCCCGTGGAAATCCAAGTCTGCCGATTGCTCGCGCGGAGCGACGTAGCGGAAGGCGGCGCCCTCGTCATACGCGCGAAACTGGAGACGGAGGAGTTGGCCGCTGTTGTGCTTCAGATTGACTGTCAGTTCATGGTAGCGATCGGGCACTTCCCGCCGCTCGCCGAAGTCGTTCGTCCACTCGCCCTCGTGGGAGGTCGCCCTGCTGGCGATAACTTGAAACCCTTCAAGCGATCCCGGCTGGAAGCCGAGGCGGGACTCCATTACGAGCGGTTTGCCGAGATAGTCGATGCAATAGGAGGGGGTGCCCCCTTCGAGCAGCTTGAACGTGATCGTCACTTCACCGTTTGGCGAGGTCGTGCTGGTGGGGTCGTCTACTGCAGCGGGCGCCTGCGGCGTGGCGGGCAGCGGCGCGGCGGCGAACAGCAGCGTGCCCCATGAGGCGTGATCCCAATGCGAACCTTCAGGGCGGATCTTTGCGAGGACGGCGCGAGTAGCCGCCATCTCGAGTCCAACGCGTTCGTGATAATGGCGGTAAACCTTTTCGTAGATCGGCCGAAACCGGCCGCGACCGCGGCGCGAGATGCGCCCCTCGACCGGCACGTCTTCGCCGAGGTTGTAGCGGGCGGTGTACTCGAAGCCGACGGCAAGCCGATTGTCGCACGCGCCCCAGAGGTCGTCGCCCTGCTTCCAAGCGGTTTCGCATGCGTCGGCCAGGTAGGCGAGGCCGAGCTGGGTGTGCTGCTGGTCGCGCGTTGTCTCCTGGCATTGGCCGGACGTGAAGACGTAGTTGGTGAGGGCGCCGTTGCCCGAGCCGTGCAGGAAGTACTCGACGGCGCGGTCGTAGGTTGCGCGGTCGTCGCAGAAGACGCCGATGCTCATTGTCGTAACGATCATCGAGGCGTCCCAGTTGCCGTTGGCTTCGGGGAAGAAGTCTTCGATGACGGGCATGAATACGGAGTTGAGCATCTGGCGGAACCGCGCCTGGTCGGCGGCGGGCCAACCGGTCCAGGTGTGACGGAGAATCTCTGCGGCGTTGCAGAGCTTGTAGCCGACGATGCCGGCGAGCAGCTTGTCGTCGTGCCCCGTGATGGTTTCCAGCTCGGCGGACCAGGCGTTGAGAATCTCGGCCGCTTTGCGAGCGTGGCGCTCATCGCCGGAGATCGCGTAGTGAATCGCGTTTGCGTAGGCAGCCAGGGCGTCGTCGCCGAGCTCGCGGGCGCCGCGCCAGGGGCGGCGGTTGTCGCGAACGACATAAGGCTCGGGTTGGGCGGTCCACTGCACGGAGGCGTAGGGCGACCAGATGAACTCGCTCCACGCCGTTCGCCACGGCTCTTGGCCGGCGGCGATCTTAGCCTTGATCAGAGCCAGCTCGTCGCGCGAGTGGAGCAGGCCGGGGTGAACAAAGGCGACCTCGGTCGTCGGCGGCGCGTTTGTGGAGGTTGGGGAAAGTACTTCAGCGGCCGAACTCGCGGCGGCGACTCCAAGCGC
>JANOIK010000658.1:0-3311 GCA_031407585.1 Planctomycetota bacterium
ATCATCAACGCCGTACGCTTAATCATGTTTCCTCGCACTTCGGCGCCGCCGCCTAAAAATCGATGTTCGCCCGCACGCCTGCGACCAGCGCCGCGTTCACGTTTTCCCGGCTCGGCACGATCACCTGGAAGTCCGGCGTCACGTGGCACCACGGCGTGACTTCCGCATTGTAGAACAGCTCGATGCCGTCGCCGTCGCGCAGCGGCCCGAGCGCCTGCACGAGCAGCGGACCGATTTCGTCGCTCAGCCCCACATGATACCAGCCGACGCCCCACGTATCGCCCGGCCGCGAGGCGTGCGGGCTGGCCCCGCCGACGCCCGCGCTCAAGAAGTATCTGATCACGCTGGTCTGTTCATCCGCGATACCCGCGCGGCCGAAGAAACCCCAGTGCCGCTGCGGGTTGGCTGGATCCACCACCAGCGCCTGGTCGCAGTTCCAGAACAGCGACCACGAGTCCGACTGCCGCGCGATCGGCACATCGGGCAGAATCACGCGCGGGTCCTGTCCCAGCGACACGAAATTCTTGCTGCTCCACGACGCGCCGAATCCCTGGTGCCCCGGCTTCCCGAAGAACCCGGTCGGCAGCCGCAGGAAGCTGATCAGCGTGGCGCCGTCGTTGAACAGCTCGTCGAAGCCGCTAGTCCGCGTCGTGTCGGTCGAGTTGATCACCGTGAACGTGTAAATCGGCTGCAGGTCGCGCATGATCACGAATCCGGCGCCCAGCGACGAATAGGGGAACATCACCAGCGGCGCCAGGTCGGCCACCATCGCCATGTTCGAGAACTGCGTCTTGCCGCGGCCACTAGCGTACGCGGTCGTATCGCCGTCGAGCGTGTCCAACTTGCCCGCGAATAGGGCGAACTCCTTGGAGAGCGCCTGCGTGAGCAGGAAGTTCGTGATGTAAACGTGCTCGCTGCCGCGAACCGGCACGTCCGTCAGCACCGTGGCCGGAATGATGGCGCCCGTGTCGCCGTTCACCGAGTCGCCAAAACTGTGCTCGGCGCGGATTTTCCAGAACTGCCCGGGCACGCCCGCGAGCTTGCCCATGTCGAGGTTGAGAACGTAGTCGCCGTGCCCGCCGTACTCGAAGCCGCGCCGAAGTCCGCCGCGGGTGTTGCCGAAGAAGAAGCTCGTGTTGTCGGCGTCGAGCGTGACGCCCGAGGCGGCCAGCCCCGTGCGGGCGCCGCCCCAGTCGCCGGTGAGCTTCGTGCGCGACCAGCAGGGTCCGCCGAACGCGGGGGCCGCCACGCCGCTGCCGCAGGCAATGTTCGAGCCGCAGCCGACCGCATCTCCGCATCCCACACCGCAATCGCGTGGGTCATCGCACGCGCACGGATCGTCGCAGCCGGCGAGTTGGAAGTCGCCATCCCACGCCCGGGTCGCCGCGGCGTCGATCGCGTCGAGCTCCGGCATGTCCGACGCGTACGCCGAGTGGGCGCCGACCACGAGCGCCAGACTGGCAAACCGCCGTCGCCAATGAATCGCCATCGCCGAACGTCCTTGCTCGCGGGTGCGCCCCCAGCACGGCGGAAACTACTCCGCCGCGTCGTTGCTATCGTCGAGCCGGCGCCTGCGGCTTAACTCCCATGCGGCGAGACGGGCAAGCTGTTCCGGTCAGGCAACCTTGTCCGCCGAAAGGCGCCATCGGCCGTCCGCGAGCCATCACCCCCGCGGGCTATTGTAACTGGTGATGAGATTCCGGTACGCCGGCAAGTGATTCGAGAACAGTGCGGCAAGACCGTCGACGTCGTTCCGCCAATCGCGATGCAGCTCGCACGCGACGCCGAACCAGCTCATGAGCTGCGCCCCCGCCGCCGTCATTCGCGCCCACGCCGCCTCGCGCGTCGTGTGGTTGAACGTCCCCGACGCATCCGTCACGACGAACACCTCGTACCCCTCCTCGATTGCCGACAGCGCGGGAAACGCCACGCACACCTCCGTGACCACCCCCGCGATGATTAGCTGCTTCCGCCCCGTCGCCTTCACCGCCTTCACAAAGTCCTCGTTGTCCCACGCATTGATGTTCCCCGGCCGCGCGATGTACGGCGCCTCCGGGAACAGCGCCTTCAGCTCCGGCATCAGCGGCCCGTTCGGCCCCGTCTCGAAGCTCGTCGTCAGAATCGTCGGCAGCTTGAAGTACCGGGCCAGGTCGCCGAGGGCCAGCACGTTGTTCTTGAAATCGTCCGGCGAAAAATCGCCCACGATGTTGCACAACCCCGACTGATGATCGACCAACAACACCGCGGCGTCATTCTTATCCAACCGGCGATACTTAAACGAAGCGGCCATAAAAAACCTCCCGTAGGGTGGATGTCCTCACCCACCGTCCAATTTGTCCACACTTAAAATCCGTGCCGCTTGCGGCTTAGCGCGATGAATTGCCGTATCCCTACGGCTCCGCAAACACCACCTTCCAATCCGTCTTCATATCAATCAGCACCCATCCATTGGCCGCCGCCTCGTCGAGCCCCCGCTCCAGCTTTCCAACGGGCGACCCCCGATCATACGCATACTCCCGCTCTGCGTCCGTATGATGCACGATCAATCCGAGCCCCGGCGTACTCGCGCCCGGCAAACTGGGCGTACTCGCCCCCGGCAAACTCGTCGTCCACCGCAGCATCTCAAAATCCCCATCGGAGTTACCAAACGCCATCGCCGGCCGCCGCCCGATAAACTTCTGAATCCCCACCGGCTTCCCCGGCCCATCATCGACAAAGTCGACCTCCGGCAGCTTCACGATCACCGGCACGCCGTCGCGCACCTCGTACTGCAACTTCCCGCTGGAGCCCACAATTTGCTCGGGCGGAATCCCATAGGCATCGCCGGCCCACACGCGCATGAACTCCACGCCCCCGCCCGAGACGATGAACGTCTTGAACTCATTGGCTCTCAAGAATTCCAGCACCTCAACCATCGGTTGGTAGATTCATTCGTTATACGGCCGGCCAAATTTCGGATGCCTCGCGGTCCCCAGCCACCCGCGCACCGTCGCGGCAAACTCGTCGGTCGTCATTCCCGCGTGCGTGGCCGCAAGCAGCTCTACCGCGGCTTTTTCCCCGCCGGCCGTCACTGCCTCAAAGTCCCAGGCGAGCGCGCTCTTGAACGGCTCGGCATCCTCCCACTCCGGATGCATCGGCGCCAAAGCACTCACCTGATCCAAGACGAACACGAGCTGAAAGTACATCGGCTGCTCGCACCACAGCGTCCCGTCGTTATCGAACACGGCGATCCGGTGGGCCGGCGCGATGTACCCCGGGGAGCCGTCGCTTGCCGCACACATCACGAAGTCGACAATCGCCTTCTTCGTCGC
>JANOIK010000666.1:0-1778 GCA_031407585.1 Planctomycetota bacterium
GGACGAAGGCCGCGTGCCGATCACCGCGAAGCTGGTCGCGA
Organism: Planctomycetota bacterium; assembly: GCA_031407585.1. GTDB lineage: Bacteria > Planctomycetota > Planctomycetia > Pirellulales > Lacipirellulaceae > Lacipirellula. The sequence continues at coordinate 42 of JANOIK010000666.1, forward strand.
ACCTCATCACCCGCGCCGGCGCCGACCGCGTGCTGACAATGGACCTACACGCCGCCCAGATCCAGGGCTTCTTCGACGTGCCGGTGGACCACCTCTACGCGGCCCCGGTGCTCAACGAGCACTTTCTCAACCTGAAGATCCCCACCGAAGAGATCGTCATCGTCAGCCCCGACGAGGGCAGCATCAAACGGGCCCTCGGCCACGCCAAGCGTATCGGCGGCAGCGTCGCCATCATCGACAAGCGCCGCATGAGCGCCGAGAAAACGATCCAGGCGAACATCCTCGGCGGCCCCGTCGCCGGCAAGACGGCCCTCATGTTCGACGACCTCATCAGCACGGCCGGCTCGATCCGCGGCGCCGCGGCCGTGCTGCACGAAATGGGCGTCAAAGAAATCCACGTCGGCGTCACCCACGCCGTCCTCTGCGGCAACGCCGTGAACAACCTCAACGACGCTAAGCTGGCGAGCCTGGTCTGCACCAACAGCATCCCCCAGCGGCTCGACCAGGCCCCGATCACGAAGATCCTCAGCGTGGCGCCGCTGTTGGGTGAAGCGATCAAACGCATTCACCGCAACGAATCGGTGAGCGGGCTGTTTAAGTAGGGCGAGCGCTCGCCACTGGCGCAAAACGCGTCCGCGACAAGAGGCAGCTCATGGCGTCGCACAATCCGGTAATCTTCACGCAAGACGGCGACGCGGGCTTTCTCGCCTACGTGCAGGAGCTCAGCGAATTCGCTTGGAAGAATCGCCTCGTGGGCCACACAAACGAGGGATTGTTGTACGTTGACGAGCGCGTCTCGAAGCCGGGGTACTACGAGTTCTCTCCCAAGCTTTTGCCTTGGAACTCGGTGCTCGACATGCAAATCCGTCGGTGCTGGTCATTACGCGGCGCCCTGGCTGCTGTCCTGCTGTTGCTCATGGGAGGCTGCGGCGCCATGGCCCTCTGGACGGGTAAGTTCAAAAGCGACCTTCGGTTTGGACAGCTTTACCCGTTTATCTTTCTCGTTGGCGGCTTAGTTTTTCTATTCGGAATTGTGCGAAACGAAATCATCGTGGCATCGCACGCGGGAACCCTTCGCTGGCGCAGCGGTCCCTTGCAGTACAAGGCAACGCTTCCCGCGTGCCAGGCGGCGCGGGCTATAGCCGAGACCAATGGCGTGCTCAATCTCACATCGCACGCCTGAGTCGTCGCACGCGCCCTTCTAGGCGATTGCGTTTGGCCAGTAGGCCAGACGCCATCCGCGTGGTCCGCACGAACAGCATTCCCCAGCGCCTCGACCAGGCCCCGATTACGAAGGTTCTCAGCGTGGCCCCGCTCCTCGGCGAAGCGATCAAACGCATTCACCGCAACGAATCGGTCAGCGGGCTGTTTAAGTAGCTCGCGCCTTGACCGACTTATAGCAATCCTCCGGCCCCCTCCCCTCGGCGGGAGCAACGAGCACGGTTGCCGGTGGCGACCGAGCGTAGGCGGTAGTCCGTGCGAAGCACCGGGCTGGGGAGGAGGGATGAAGCGGGCGCCAACTTGGCGACTTTCTTACTCAACGATTGCGCCACTGGCCGCGAGTCAATCTGCAGCCCACGAGCAGTCGCGCAAGAGCGAGCCCAAGCAATCCGACCGATCCCGGCTCGGGGATGGCCGTCGTGGCGGGGGTCGTCCCACCAACGCCGAAGTTCGCTCGCCACGCCGCGAGGTCCTGGGAGCTATTCGGCATCGGCGAGTTCCCGCGCTGCCAAGCCA
>JANOIK010000683.1:0-2679 GCA_031407585.1 Planctomycetota bacterium
ATCGACGACCTGCCCCAACGCTCGCCCCAGCGACGCCGCCGACAGGTACGCCGAAAGCGTGTGATGCCGCCCCACCGCCGCGGTCAGGTCCACGCAGTGGATGCGGGCAGCCAGTTCACCCAGGCTCTCCCGCCCCGGCACGCCGGCGTAGCCGAGCGCCGTCGCGTGACGGCCTACCGGCGAGATCGGGTAGAACCGCATCGCCGGATCGAGCGTGTTGTTCACCAGCACCAGGCTGGCCGTCTGGCTGAGCGCCCGGCCGTGATACCCCTCGGGCCGCAGCCAACGGGCGTCGACCGCCGCCGCCACGAGCGCCGCTTTCACCGGCGGCCGCCGCGGATGCACGCGCGATGCCAGCTTCAGCCCGCCCAGGTCTCCGCCGCCCAGGACGTGCAGCGCGCCGGTCGTCACCCGGGCGCCGTAGCTGTAGCCCACGATCGCGAGCGGCGCCTCGGGGGGCAATTGGTCGATCGCCCACGCCAGTTGCCACCCGCACGGCCGCGTGCGGGCCGCCTTCACTTCGTAGTCCTTGAGCTGCCCGCGAATCCGCGTCGCCGGCCACGACCAGATGACGTACCGCATCGGCGCCGCCCCGCTGCGGCGGGCTTCCAGCCAGCGGTAGAAGTTCAGCCCGTGCGCCTCGTCGGCCTCGTCCGATACGCGGTTTCCGTGCACGTAAATCACGGTCGGCAGCGGCGTCTCGAAATCGGCGAGTGTTTCCTGCCACGACATCCGGCGCCAATGCCCATCGGCGTCGCGCCGCTCGCACCGCAGCCCCGCGGCCATCGTCGAAGCATCGCATCGCGTGCCCATGGCCCGCGTGCTCACCAACAGAATGTGATCGCCGCCGCTGCCCGCCGGGGCCGCGGCCGCCCGCGCATCAACAATCGCCACCGGCGAAACATCACCGGCCTGTGCCGCTTCAGCGGCCAGGAGCGCCAGCGCAAAGGCTGCCAACGAAATCGCGGCCCGAACACCATTGAAAGGGGCGGCACATCGCGAGCACATGCTCGCCTTTGCCCGAGGCAGTCGTTCCATCATTGCCGTCAAGAAAATCCGTTTTGGCGCCCGCGGGGGCGCGTAGCTTGGTCCTGCGCAAGCGTAGCATTTTTTCAACGCCCGCGCCGGAAAAATGTGGTGGAAAAAAATCACGCGTTGCGTTTGCACATCATTCCAGGTGGGGTAGAGTTGCGTGCCCCCCGTCCCGCCCTCCTGAAGCGGCGACGCCCATCCCTCCCCATACGCGCCTACGCCCTCCCCACGCGCAAAGGCAGCGGAGAAACGGACCATGAGGAAACTAACGATTGTGCTGGCCGCGGCCGCCTTGGCCGCCTCGAGCACCGGCTGCGTCGGTCGGTGCAAGAACTGGTTTCACAAGGGTTCGCCCTGCGGCACCGTGATGACCACGCCCGCCATGCTGAGCGCGCCGGTCGCCATGGGCGCTCCGTTCGCCGGGCCCGTCATGCAGCCCAACATGTGCTGCGAGCAGGCCCCGGTCTGCTGCGATCCCTGCATGCAGTACGACCCCTGTGCGACCTCGGGCATGACCACCGGCAACTACTTTGGCGGTTACATGCCCCAGGGCGCCGACTGCGGTTGTGCCCAGGGCGGAATGCCGATGAGCGCTCCGACGTTGCCGTCGGGCCAATTCACGTCGCCTCAGCCGCTGCAATAAGTCTCCTGACGGATCGGTCGTTTTTCGACTCGACGCGAAGCCGCTCGTACCGCGCCATCCTGAACGCGAGTGCGGGCGGCTTCGCTTTTTTCCGGCCGCTGTCGTTCGTTTCCGTCGCGCAGCCGCCCGTCGCATCGACTATCGTAAAGAGAGTCTTCGGCACGGCAACCAACGAGGGCGCGCTCATGCTCCTCGATCGACAATCGCGCGACTCCTGCGCTCTTGCTTGCGTCTTTGCGTTTCTCTTGGCAACGACGTCGTTCGCCCAAGACGTCGCCACGCTCGGCCCTGAAACCGTTACGCGCTACCGCTTCGGCGCCAAAGTCGCCGCGGCCGACGCACCTGTCCAGAACGCCAAGATCGTCATGGCCGTGCCGCTCGTGTGCCCCGAGCAGCAGGTGAAGCTGCTCGAGGAAGACGCCACCCCCGGCGTCGCGCGGATCGCCTTTCGCCAGACGGACGAAGGCGTCCGCCAAATGCTGATCGCCATCCGCGGCCTGGCCGTTGGCGAGGAGGCGCACGCTTACGCCACGTTCGAGATCCGCACGCGCACCGTGCTTCCGCCACTCGAGACAGCATCGCTCACGATCCCGAAGCGCGCTTCGGCCGCGCTGCGAAAGTATCTCAAGGCGAGCCCGCTGATCGACGTCAAGAAACCGCCGATCCGCGACGCTGTGGACGCGGCGCTCGCGCAGCTCGATTCGGCCAAGTCCGACGACGCGAACGACTGGTCGCGCGTCGAGGCCCTTTACGACTACGCAATCGACCACGTCGCCTACGAGCTTGGCGACGACAAATCCGCCGTGCAGGCGCTCGCCGATGGCCGCGGCGACTGCCAGGCGATCGCCGCGACGTTCGTCGCGATGTGCCGCACGCTCGGCGTGCCGGCGCGCATGGTGTGGGTCGACGGCCACCAGTACGCCGAGTTTTACATGGAGTCGGCCCCGGGCGTGGGCGCCTGGCACCCCGTGGAGTCCGCCGGATCGCGCGCGTTCGGCGGCATG
>JANOIK010000710.1:0-3884 GCA_031407585.1 Planctomycetota bacterium
CCGCCTCCGGCGTCGCACGCCCGCAAGACATCACGCCGAAACTCCTTCGAATAGGCTTCCATCGCACTCCCTCCTGAAAGGAAGCGCCTAACTTACCTATCTCTCGAAGAGGGCGCTAGAGCTTTGAGAAGCCTGCACTAATATGCGCCCGTGCCGGTTCTCTTCTGATCGTTCGCCGCCCAAGCTTTTCTCGGCGGAGCTGCAGGCACGCCTTCGCCGTCCGGTAGTGAAATTGGCCGTCCCATGATTTGACGATGCGCTCTTCGATGCTCAACGCGTTCTGCTCGTAGGGTCCGTTTCAGAGGTTGTCTAATGAAATCACCACAACTTGGAACTTTGCGGGTCGCCCGCCGCACTCTTTTGGCGGCAGCCTTGGTCATGCTGCCAGCCAAATAGTGCCAAGCGCAAGTGACGGTGTGGGTCGACTTCACGTCGGATATGCACAGCGGCGGTCCTGGCGGCTCCCCCAACGGCATCGCCGACTGGATCGACGAGCTCGGCAAAGTCACGGCGTCCGCGGGCGTGACCGTCTTTTCCCCTGCGGAGCGATCCGCCATCGAGTCCGATATCCTCTCACAACTCGGCGTCATCTACGCGGACTACGACGTGACGTTTACCACGACGCCGCCCCCGCCCATGGGGACTTTCGATGCCATCGCTTACGGCAAGAATTCGTTTGGCTTCGGCTCCCTAGGCGAGGCCGACACCGACCCGGCGAACATCGCCTCCTCGCAGGTGGGAGGGATTGCCACAGGCAACTTCGACTTCATCATCGACGAATATGCCGGCCTGGGTTCGCGGCCAGCCCAAATGAGTGAGCTCGCGACGGCTCTGGCGGGCAGCGGCGCGCACGAGTTGGGCCACACGTTCGGCCTGATGCATCATCACGCCTACAGCGACCCATCGATCACGCCGATGACCTACGCGGCCACCGCCGGAGCGCAAAACAAGTACATCATGGCCACGGGGCCGACCGGCCTCGATGAAACTGGGCGCGAGTTGCTGCGCAGTTTCAGCCCCTGGGAAAAAGCGATGCTCGACATTGCCGGCGGCGCGGCGGCGGGGTATCCGGGACTCGACAATCAAAAGCTGGTGAGTTCGCCCATCCTCATCGACCTGTCCGAGGAAGGACCGCTCGACGCGGGGTCGACGCCGATGACCGCCAAACCAATCATGTTCGCGCCAGGCGAGACCTCGGGCATGGATCTGGCCCTCGTTGCCGGCGACACGGACGGCGGCGAAGGCGACATGGACATGTACAAGTTTCTGGTCACCACGCCGGGCACGCTGACGGCGGAGATCTTCTCCACGAACCGCTTTGGACCGCCGGATCATTTCGACGCGTTCCTCGCGCTGATCGGCCCTGGCGGACCGATGGGCCCGAGCGACGACGTTCACTTCGATGGCGACGTCTACGGCGCAGGGACGTTCAGGGAGAACGACCCTTATCTGTTGAACATTCCGCTGATGATCCCGGGCGAGTACTTTTTGATGGTGCACGCCTCGCCCATGCCCAGCGTTCCCGTCGACCCGATGGCCACCGACTTCTACTGGCTGATGGTGGGCGTCCAATCGGTCCCCGAACCCGCGTCGCTCGGACTGCTCGTCGTAGGCGCGGCGGCGATGTGTTTCTTAAGGCGACGATATTCTTAGCGCTCCTTAGTGGGCGAGAACAGCCAGTCGCCAAACGACCGCGCCTATCAGCCGGCGGGCGCCCTCTGTGCGGCTAGCATCCGGTTTCTTTGCATTTGGGTCAATTGCCGCCACCAAACCGGGGGCTAGCGCGTGCGCGGCTGATTGGTTCGCCCTCGCCGCCGTGCGCCAGGGTTTGCGAAAATGCTCATGGTCGGCCCACGACTGCTCGCCTTTGCATTGAATCGCGAGATTTCGGGGCAATTCAGAACGGATGCGCAACTAATTTCTTGCGTATGTCACAATAGGCAAACGCATTCGCCGTGCAGAACAGGCGTGCTACCGTCCTTTTCTCTCCACGCGAGCGGAGATCCGCGTCGGGACGTGTCCTATGGCGTGACCCTGATGCCTCCTCGTTCTGCCCTATGCGAACGCCCCCGTTCACGAGCAACGCCGGATCTCGGCGCGACAGCCCTCAAGAGGTCCGCCCAAATATTCGCAGAGTTGGCTATACTGCGCGCGTCACCCCTCGCAGCAGGAGAATGACGATGCACCGTTTTCTCAGATTCGCAGCGGCCATGCTGGGCATGGCGATATCTGTCTCGGCTGCCGGAGCCTTCGATCCGATCTTACCCGCAGATGGATTTGATGAAGGCCGTTTATTGCAATGTGGAATCATCGTTCGCCCGCGGACGCCCGAGCAAGAAGAGTATTGGCCAGCGTTCGAGTGGGTCGAGGTTGAGTTCGACTGCAACCGTTTACCCAAAGAAATGCCTGTCGCCATGACGGCGCGATTTTGGGCAGACGGCAAGACGGTCGCAACCACTCGCACCGAACGCGCTAAGGCCGTCGACGGCAAAATCTCGCTGATTGTCAGCGTCGCCCCCGAGACGATCGAGGCGTCGCAATTGGAAATCATCATGTGGTCCAAGGAAGGCGAGGGTAAGGCGTCGCACGGTTATTCTCTGTCGTTGAAGCGAGTCGTGGAGCTGGCGGGCCGGTACAAAGAGAAGGCCCGCGAACAAGGAAAATAAAGGGGAAGGAGTAGCAGGTTATGGCAATCGGGATACCAAGAAAAGCGGTTGGCGTTGCTGCCACAAGGCTACGCCACGAGGTGGGCGGTCGAGCCGCGCTATCATCCCGAAGAGCGTCGGTCGGGGCGAGGTCGGAGGTCATTGCGAGTCCCGACGAGGCTTCACCCCGGATTCCCTCTGGAGAGATCATGGGCCCCTCTTGACAAAACAATAGTTGCATATACAACTATATTAGGAGCTATGAAATGGGAGCCAGGCATATGCAAGCGATGATTGACAAGGTCGCCAGCGAGTGCGTTGCCGTTCGGCTGCGCATGCTGAATCGCGTCATCACCAACATTTATGACGACGCGCTGCGGTCGCTCGACCTGAAGGTGAGCCAGATGAACATTCTGGTCGCCGCCGCCAAGATGGGGACGGCGCGCCCGATTGCCGTTTGCGAACATCTGCACCTCGATGTTTCCACGCTTAGCCGCAACGTCGAACGAATGAAGGCTCGTGGCTGGCTGGAAGTTGTGCCCGACGAGGATGGCCGATCGCAGCCTTTTCGCCTGACGCCGCAGGGACGCAAGCTCCTAGAAAAGGCGGTTCCGGCCTGGAGCGAGGCGCAACAGCAGGTCAAGAAGGTTCTGGGGGACAGGTTCGTGGAGCAGTTGAACCAAGCTATGAAGCGCGTCAGCAAACGGGGCGCAGCAAGCTGACTTTTTTTACCCCTATAGTTGCATGTACAACAATCGGCGATTTGAAAGAATATGCAAACTCCATTATTAAATAAAACCACATTCGTCACCGGAGTCTCCTCCGGCATTGGCCGCGAAATCGCGCAGATGCTGGCCGAACGAGGCGCGCGTGTCTTCGGCGCGGTGCGCAATCCGCAGTCGGCCGCCTCGATTCAGGGCGTTGAGCTGGTCCGCATGCGCTGACCGATCAAGACCGAGCTGAGGGTTACATCCTGGCCTGCCAGGCAAAGATCCAGGGCGATATTGAAGTCGACGTTTGATGGGGCCGGCCGAGCGATGACTCCCCTATTCACTACTGGCGGCCACAACAACACTATGTTGCAGAAAAGGCCGTAAACCAGTGGCTGCGAACATGCTCATGGTCGGCCCATTGACACCCGGGACAGGAACTAGCGTCGCCGCAAGCATTTAGCGTCTTCCAACTCCTGGAAAATCGACGACTTTAGAGCTGTGCCAGGCGCCTCCGCTGCCCATGGCG
>JANOIK010000798.1:0-4316 GCA_031407585.1 Planctomycetota bacterium
CGGTTACTCGCGCACTCGCACCGTGCTGCGCGGAGCGGACGGTTCGTCGAACACCTACTACCAAGTACAGAACTACGGCAACGGCCGCGGCGGGATGGACGCCGAGTGGGAGCGGTTCCACGACGCGTGGCGCGGCTCGACCGTCGCCGGCGGCGACTACCAGGTTTACCCCGGGTACGGCAACGGCGGCTACGGTCCGTACGGCGCAGGGTATGGCGGCGGCGGCTACGGTGGCGGCGGTCCGGGATACGGACCTGGCTACGGCCCCGGTTATGGCGGGCCCGGTCCCGGCTACCGCAGCCAGGCGCCGTTCTACGGCTACGGTCCGGGCTACGGCCAGCCGGACGCGGGGCGGCTCGATCCGGATGCGGCCGATGGCTACCGCGAGCAGTCGCCGCGGACGCCCGACCGCGAGTTCTTCAACGGCCCGCTGCCGCCGCGAGCCTTTCCGAGAAACCAGTAGACCTAGGAACCACTAGGAACCCGTCGCGGGCGCCGGCCGGTTGGCGGCGGCGCTGCCGACGGCGTCGATTCGCTTGCCGTCGTAGTACGCCGTGTAGTCGTCGAGCAGCCACCGCTCGCCGCGCTTCACCCAGTGCAGGTCGACCTGCTGGTTGATGTAACCCACCGGCGTTCCGGATTGGGTGTGGATGCCGCGGAGGAACGCGCGGCAAACCACGTCGGCCGTCGGCGGGTTCGCGGCGGAGTCGACGATCACTTCGACGGACCCCGCGTTGGCGACGTCGACCTTGATCATCGGCATGAGCGTCTGCACATCGGAGCGGATGTCGATTTCCGCGGGGTCGATCCACTCCAGGACGCCGGCGACGTTGTTCGCTTGAACGGCGTCCAGCATCTCGACGATCGAGTTCTCGACCTGCTCGCGATCGGTCACCACAAACCGTTCGACCGCCAGGAGCAGCACCGTGAGGCTAACGGCGCCGATCAGCGCTCCCAGCGACGCGCCGCTGCGCCGCGACAGGAACACCACGAGCGCCAGCGTCGCGAGCAAGCCTCCCGCGACGGCGACGATGATCGGGTTTTCAAAGAGCTGCGTCATGACGGCGTCGCCGCGGGCGGGTTCACCGTATACCGGGCGCGGTTACGCCACAGCATGACGCCCGACGTGCCCGCGATCGCAGCCATGGCTACTTCCAGCGGCCAGATCGGAATCGCAACATCGTCCGCCGTCGTGTACTTCGGCGCGCCCGTCACCTGCTTCTTGCCTGAGCCAGCCTGATCGACGACGACCTGTCCGCTCGCGACCGCTGCTCGCGCCTGATATCGGTTCTCGATCCCGGCCTGACGTTTGCCGAACTTGCCTCCGGTGATCAGCAGCATGATCAGGCCGAAGGCGGGGAACAGAAGCGCCCAGAACCAGGGGGAGTCGGTGATTAAGGTTCGCGTTGTGGGCTTTTTCATTTCGGATTTCGGATTGCGGATTGCGGATTAGGTTTTGCGACGCGACGTCTTGATTGATGCGACAACGACGGCCAGCACCTCTTGCGCCTCTGCAATCAAGCTCTCAACTCTCTTGAGCTTTACAAATCCAGCATCCACGAGCACCTCGATCCAATAGATCGACTCGTCAGCCTCTTCCTCGCAGATTCCAAGCTTTGCTCGAAACTCGGCCGCACTCCTTGCTCGGCATGCCGCTCGATAGTTCGCGCCAACCGATGTCGCCGACCTCAGCAGTTGCTGCCCAACGGTACGAGCTGGCCATGAACCAGGCAAACTCTGCACCAACTTCACAACTCGAATTCCCATCTGCTTCGTGCGACGCTTGAATTCTTCTGCTTGCTGCGACATCAATGGCCTCATCTTAAAGGTGCTTCGTAAAAAATTCCCTCCTTGACCGAGCAAATCCTCGTCCGATCTCTCAATCCGCAATCCCCAATCTCGCTCACTTCTTCTTGGGGAACAACGGTCCCCCGTACTTGGCGGTTTCGCCCAGGATCTCTTCGATGCGGAGCAGTTGGTTGTATTTCGCCATGCGATCGCTGCGGCTCGCACTGCCCGTCTTGATTTGGCCCGTCGCGAGCGCCACGGCGAGGTCGGCGATCGTGCTGTCCTCGGTTTCGCCGCTACGGTGGCTCGAGATGCTCGAGTAGCCGTTGCGATGGGCGAGCTGGATCGCGTCGATCGTCTCGGTGAGCGTGCCGATCTGGTTGACCTTGATGAGGATCGAGTTGGCGATGCCCTCGTCGATGCCGCGCTGCAGGCGCTCGACGTTGGTGACGAACAGGTCGTCGCCCACAAGCTGCACCTTCTTGCCAAGGCGCTCCGTAAGCGCCTTCCAGCCGGCCCAGTCGTCTTCGGCGCAGCCGTCTTCGATCGAGCAGATGGGGTACTTCTCGCACCAGCCGGCCAGCAGGTCGACCATCGCGCCCGAGTCGATCGGCTTGCCGTCGAACGTATACTGCTTGGTCTTGGTGTCGTAGAACTCGGTGCTCGCGACGTCCATGGCAAACCACACCTGCTCGCCTGCCTTGTAGCCGGCCATCTCGATCGCCTTGAGGATGATGTCAAACGCTTCGGCGTTGGCCTTCAGGTCCGGGGCGAAGCCGCCCTCGTCGCCGACGGCCGTGTTCATCTTCTTGTCGTGCAGCACCTTCTTCAGGTTGTGGAAGATCTCGCAGCCGCAGCGCAGGGCGTCGCTGAAGTTGTCGAAGCCCAGCGGCATGACCATGAACTCCTGCACGTCGACGTTGTTGTCGGCATGCTGGCCGCCGTTGAGGATGTTCATCATCGGCGCCGGCAGCAGGTTGGCGTTCGAGCCGCCGAGGTAGCGGAACAGCGGCAGCTCGCAGTAGCGGGCCGCGGCGTGAGCGGTGGCGAGCGAGACGCCGAGGATGGCGTTGGCGCCGAGCTTCTTCTTGTTGGGCGTGCCGTCGAGCTCGATCATCCGCTGGTCGACGGCGATCTGCTCGAGGGCGTCCATGCCGATGAGCTCGTCGGCGATGACGTCGTTGACATTGGTGACGGCCTTGGAGACGCCCTTGCCCATCCACTTGGCCTTGTCGCCGTCACGGAGCTCGTTGGCCTCGTGGGCGCCAGTGCTGGCTCCGCTGGGAACGGCGGCCGTGCCGGTGGAGCCGTCGCTGAGGGTGACTTCGACCTCGACGGTAGGATTGCCGCGGCTATCGAGGATTTGGCGGCCGCGGATGTCGACGATCGTGCTCATGACGGAAGTCCTTCGGAAGGGTTCAGGGTTCGGGGTTCAGGGCGGGAGCCTTGGGGATGGGCTCGCCCCGTGAGCCGCTCTCTTGCGGCCGAACTCACCATTTTAAGGGGTGTGGGTTGGCTGTCGAGCGGCGTGATTTTGTCGCAGGGCCGATTTGCAAAATTGAGCGTCCCCAGAGCGTGAACGCCGGGATTCTTTGCGATTCGAGGGGGAATTTTGCAACGCGTCTTTTTCGCGATTGTTGGCGGAGGCTCGCGATTTCTCGAGTGAAGTTTTGTCGCGTCCCAGGAGAATCGCATCGATGCTTGCAAAATCCCCCTCTCCGGCGGCGCGGCCGCGCGCGCGCGTCGGCAAATGCCGATGCTCCGACGCCAATCGTGATTTTTGCAGGCGGGCATTTTGCCATTTTCGATGAGTTTCTGAGGCGGACTATTGCAGGGCGCCTTCCACGGTCCAAGCATGGGAGCAAGCCACAGATGTTATGTTCGCCTGTATATTACCATGGTGATCATCCTATCAGGACTGGACCCGCGCCGCTAGGCCCTGAAATTGGGCCACCCCTCTGCAGGGGGTCTCGGTGAGTCGAGGGGGAATGGGACGCGGATGAACGCGAATCGGGCGGATGCTCGCGGATGTGAAGAATGCCGTTTTGATCTCGCTCGTGAGGCTCTGGTGAGGGATAGTAAGGGACGCGTCAAAGTCACGATTCTTGAATCGGCCTGGAGGAATCCAAACCATGTGGCGAAGCACGATCGCTCGTCTGGGACTCGTCGTGGGCGTGTTGTGCGTGGCGGAGTCGTCGGCGCTGGCCAGTGAATTTACGGGCAGGGAAGCCGACGCGGCGGCGAAACTGCTAACGGAGTATTTCGACGGCAAGCCGGGCGGGATCGTGGTGGGGCTGGTCGACGCCGAGGGGAGCCGGCTCGCCTCTGCCGGGACGGTGGACGACGGCTCGGGTCGGCCGGTGGACGGCGACACGGTGTTTTTCATCGGCTCGGTGACCAAGACGTTCACGTCGCTGCTGCTGGCCGAGATGGCGGCGCGCGGCGAAGTCTCGCTCGACGACCCGGCGGCGAAGCATCTGCCCGCGTCGCTGCGGCTGCCCACGCGAAACGGCAAGCAAATCACACTC
>JANOIK010000841.1:0-4267 GCA_031407585.1 Planctomycetota bacterium
CTGGGAGGGCGAGGCTCCTGCCGAGCCGCGGAACAGCAAGACGGCTCGGCAGGAGCCTTGCCCTCCCGTCATAAATTGGGCGTCTGGTCCCCGACATCGCTAGATTGTGATTTCCTGTAAGTCCCCACCGGGCCGCGCATCTAATGTCTTCGGTTGTGCCCATGAGCGATTCCGGAGGCGTGGCCCGCGGCCTTGGCCGTGTCGCCGAGGAGCGTTTCGCAAAGGACCGCGGCGCGGGGGAACGTCGCTTGACGCCGGTAAGCGTGGACGAAGCCGCTGGCATCGACTGGCCGGCCGTGACGGCGGCGTTTCGCGCCGGCGACGCGGCCGCGGCCGATGCCGTCGTGGGGCATCTGCTGCCGTACGTCTCGCGGCTGGTCGCACGGCTATCGGCATGGCGGACAGACGCGGACGACCTCGTGCAAGATGTGCTCGTGGCGGCGCTCGCGAAGCGGGCCAGCTTTCGCGGCGACGCGAAGCTGGAAACATGGATCACGCGGATTGCGGTCAACACGTGCCGGGCTCACACGCGAAAGCAGTGGATTCGGCGAAAACTGTTCGCGGCCTGGGCCGAGCGGCGCTCGAGCGAGGCGCGGCACTCGTCCACCGCGGACGATGTTGCGGTCGGAGACGAACAGGCGACGCTCGTGCGCGAGGCGGTGGCGCAACTACCAACCAAGAATCGCGAGGCGATCGTGCTGTGCTACCTCCAGGGCATGACCCTCGCCGAAGCCGCCGAAGCGCTCGGCGCGACGCGCGGCGCCGTCGAAGTGCGACTGAGCCGCGGGCGTGAGCAGTTGAGAAAACTCTTGGCCTTTGAGTCCCGGAGGGACGACATCGTGTAGCCAGGGCGCGAGCCCCTGGAAAAGAGCACGTTATCGGACTCGAAAGCCCCAGCGGGGCGACATCAATCATGAAAGACGACCCACTCTCAAAAATGCTGCGGGACGCGGAGCGCGAGCCGGTTGGCCAGTCGTCGTTGACGGCTGAGTTGCTGCTGGCCGCGGCGCTCAGGCGACGGCGACGCTCGGCGGGCGTGCGAGCGGCCATCGCGACGGCGGCGGTTGGCGTCGTGGCGTTAACGGGCGTCTGGATCGCGCGTCCCGGGAGCCGTGAACTCGCGGCGCCTCGCGATTCGGGACTTCCCCAGGACGTTCAAGTCGCGCAGGACTCTCAACCGCCAGCAAAAACGCCGGCCGAGTTGTCCCGCGAAATCGCGAGCCTGGAGCGCGAAGTGACGTGGCGCCGCCAAGTGGTCGCCGCGCTCGCAACGTCCGCCGACGCAGCAACCGAAGACAGCGAACCAGCGGCCTCCGCCATTAGCAACGCCGATTGGCTGCGGGTCGAGGCGGCCCGCAGCGCGGCCCTCAGCTGGCAGTACGCCAACGTGGTCGAGCACGAATTCCATGACGCCGCGGCGGCCCGCCGCGAGTACGAGCGGCTCGTCGAGCGCTTCCCCGGCACGAATTGGGCAACGCTCGCGGCCGCGTCCTTAGAGCGCCTCGCCGCGAGTGAGAACTCTTCGTTGTAAATCGAAACTGTGAATCGAAAGTAGCTTCCCTGGTTTCTCTGGAGCATGCGATGCATTCCCTATCCTGGCGATTTGTTGCGGCCGCGTTCGTAATGGCGGTAGGATTTCCCGCGCCGTGCATGGCCCAATTCGGCGGCGGTGTGGACGCCCCGCCGCGCGACGCCAATACGAGCAGGCTCACGCGCAGTGTGCTGCTGAAGAACGCCGCGGGCGTCAACGAGATCACGATGGGGCAGATCGCCGCGGAGCTCTCGCGGACTTGGCGCGTGAAGGAGTCTGGGAAGCTGGGCGACCTGCTTTCGGTGTCGTTGGCGCCGGCGATGACCGATGGAACTTTTAACAGCGGTGATTACGGAGGACTGAGGATCCGCTCGTTGAGCGTCAACGTCACCATGCCGGACGACCAATACGACGGCGAGTTGCTCGAACGGCGCTGGCAAGATGCCCGCAAGGAGCTCCAAGGCGCGTTGCAAGCTGCGCAGCGAACTATGGTTCAACAGCAAGAGGAGGCTCGCTCCCGGGCGCGCGAAGCGAATGATGCTCAACGCGCTCGCCTGAACGCCGAGTGCGCGGAGATCTACCAACTCTTGGAGGAAGCCGGGGGAACCGAAGGGTCGCCGGAAAAGCTTCGCGAGCAGCTCGATGAGACTAACTCGATGCTTCGACAGCTGGCGCTCGATCGCGTAAGCATGGAAGCGCGGCGCCAAGCCATCGAAGAGCGCGTTGACGAGCTGCTCAAATTGGCCCACGAAGCTGAGGAGTCCGACCCCATCATTGTCGAGTTGCTCAAGATTCAGGAGATTCGCCAGCAGCAGCTCGAGAATGTCCGAATGAGGCATTCGGTAGGGCAAGCGACCCCCGCCGAAGTGAATCAGGCCGAGGCCGACATGGCCAACGCTCGGATCGACCTGCTGAAAGCGCAGCGGGGGGCCGCCGATCGGGCCTCCGGCGGCGTGCTCGAGAAACTCAACAACGAACTGTCGAACCTGATCGTCCAGCTGGCGGAAATCGACGCCCGCACAGGCGCGTTGGAAAAGCTCGCCTCGCACCTGCGCGACCAGACGAGCGTCGAGGTTACGACGCAGCGGGCGATGCTGGTCGAACGGCTCTCTTTGCTGAAAGGCGAGTTGGCGCGGGTTCAGGCCAAACAGTTGGATCTGTCCGACCAGCCGCCGATCGGGATAGAAAGCCTGTCGATCACGCCGCTGGACGAGGCGCTGGGTTTGGGCGCCGACGCGGGCAATGGTGAGAACACGGGCGAGGCCCAATAGCCACCCTCGGCGGCGGCGCGGCCCCAGCTCGCACGAGCCTCGCGCCGCCGCCTTCTTAAACTGTTGCCGAGTTTCTCCGAAACTCGGACCAAACGACATGGCATCCGGCAGCCGGCGTGCATGTCAATGATCTCGTCGTTTTGGCGCGAGCCATCCGGCAGACGACATCGCCCGGCAAGAATGCGAGTTTCGGAGAAACTCGCCAACACTTACGAGCGGGCGGCGGCGACGATGTCGACGTATTGCTTCGCGAGGGCCGAGAGGGCGTCCCACTTCTTGCCGGCGATGAGGTCCTTCTTCACCAGCGACGAGCCCACGCCGACGGCGACGGCGCCCGCCTTGATCCAGTCGGCCGCGGTCGTGAGGTCCACGCCGCCGGTGGGCGTCAACTTCACCTGCGGCATCGGGCCGTGGATGTCCCGCAGGTACTGCGGGCCGAAGTGGTTCGCGGGGAAGACCTTCACCACGTCGGCGCCGGCGGTCCAGGCCGTGAGGATTTCGGTGGGCGTCATGGCGCCGGGCACGGCTACACAGTCGTAGCGGTGGGCCATCTCGATCACTTCGAGGTTGAGCACCGGCGAGAAGATGAAGCGGGCCCCGGCCAGAATCGCGGCGCGAGCCGTCGCGGCGTCGAGCACAGAGCCGGCCCCGACGAGCGCGGCGTCGCCAAGCTCGCGACTCGCCTGGGCGATGGCTTCGAGGGCGCCGGGCGTGGTCATGGTGATTTCACACGCCGTGACGCCGCCGTCGCCGAGCGCGCGGCAAACATTCACCAGCTGCTCGCCCGAGTCGGCGCGAATCACCGCAACAACGCCGGTGCGAGCAAGCTGATCAAGCGTGGCCAGTCGGTCGTTCATGCCTTACTCCGGATTTTTCCGCTGGCAGTCGGATCTCTCGCAAAGGCGCGAAGGCGCAAAGAAAGACGCAAAGAGGACCGAGAGCAATCACTGGATGCATTGAAACAATTCGCAATTCAATCTCACTGAAGATTGCGGTTCGGGCCTTGAGTGACCCTTTCCGATCCGTTTCCTTAATCCTCTCCTCTTCTTCTTTGCGTTCCTTCTTTGCGCCTTCGCGCCTTTGCGTGAGATCCGGTCAAAGTCGGCCAATCGTCATCCCCCCCGCGAGAGTAACGACCTGGCCGGTGGCGTAGGGGAATTCGTTGCGAGCAAGCGCCGCGGCGGCTCGGCCGACGTCCTCCGGCGTGCCCCAGCGGGGTTCGAGCGTTAGGCCGCCGGCGATCAGCTTGTCGTACTTGTCCTTCACGCCCGCGGTCATGTCGGTGGCGACGATGCCCGGGCGGATTTCGTAAACACGGATACCAAACTCGGCGAGTCGCACGGCCCAGAGCTTGGTGGCCATGCTCGTGCCAGCGCGGGCCATGCAGTAGTCGCCGCGGTTGACCGAGGCCACTTCCGCCGAGATCGACGAGATGTTGATGATGCAGCCGTCGAAGTCCGCATCC
>JANOIK010000863.1:0-12698 GCA_031407585.1 Planctomycetota bacterium
GCAGGCGATCGGCGCGAGCGACCGCGGCCTTGGCTTCGTCGATCATCGCTTGCTCGAGCATCACGGGCGCCGCCGCGGTGATCTCGATTTTGGTTTCGTCGTCGGCCGGTGTGCGACCGATCGCCGCGCACGCCTGCGACAGTTGCGCCTGCGCCTGCTGAACGCGGATCGCGAGCTCGCGCCGATCGAGCGTCATGAGCAGTGCGCCGCGTTCCACAACGGATCCAAGGTCGACGCTCACCGTTTCCACGCGGCCCGCGAGCTTCGATCCGATCGTCGCCTGCTCGTCGGCGAGCAAGCTCCCCTGCACGCGCACCGTCACCGGCCACGGCTCGCGCTTGGCCTCGATGAGCCGAACTTCCTTGGCCTCGGGTTGTTCGCGCGCGGGCCCCGCGGCGGAGCTTTCGGCGCCCGGCTTTGAGCAACCGGCCACGACGACAACCGCCGCGCAGCTTACCGCGATCGGCAACCAGCATAGGGCGACGCGGCGGGAAGAAGCGGACGGCATCGGGAGCGGCTCGAAGGGGCGACCAAAGGGGCGACCAAAGAAAGAGAATGACGAATTGGCGTCAGGGCTTACAGAGTGCCGCCGACGACGCACGCGCCCCATCATTATAACCCGGCGTGGTGCGGCCGGTTTCTTTCGGGCGGCACGCCGGGTGCCATGCCCACGTCCGCGTGGGCATGCCGAACTTCGCCCGGACATGGCCACGTCGGCGGACCTCCGTGGCCATGGCACCCGGCGCCTTCAAACCGACCCCGCGCGAACCTTACCCCCGCTGGACGCCGTCTCGATAAGTGGGCTCCCCAAAGGCACCCAGGCGCCGGCAAGATTTTCGCGAAATCCGCGCAACTTTCTCTTGCCGAAAATCGAACCCACGTGCCTATAATGGAGCCAACGGGTCGTGCCGATACGCAGCACGACGGGCACTACGGCCGCTTACGGGCCCTCTGGCAGGGCTCGCCAAGCCGCCAGCACCCTGTAAGGAAGGAGGTGGTCTGTTGAACGATTGTCATATACGCCAGTGGGGTGGTGAAACCTGTTGACCACCGGCGGGTGTCCAACGGGACGCCACCACCTGCTTCGCGAGTCTGAAGGCTAAGGCTTACCTTGTGCCGCGGCCAACGACCAGCAAGCAAAAACCGAGCAGCCCGGTCGCCCCAAAAGCGGCCGGGCTGTTTTTTTATTGATATCCCCCTCCCTCGAAGGGAGGGGCTAGGGGAGGGATTCCCGACGCCGCAAGCTCAGCAATCGGTCTCCGGTTCTGTCCGAGTTCCATGCTACGCCGATAACCTTTTGAGCTTCCAATTTCACCGCGGATTGCGCGGATTTCACGGATGAAAGGCGGGGATTCATGGATTCGATTTCTTTCCTATCCGCGAAATCCGTGTAATCCGCGGTTGATCTGCAATTTCCGCGGTTAACGGCGTAGGGCGCCATGCCCACGCCGCGTGTGGATGCTGAACTTCGCCCGAACATGGCCACGTCGGCGGCCCTCCGTGGCCATGGCGCCTCCGGCGTGCCACATCCCTTAGGAAATCCCCCGCCACTTCGGCTATAATGCCGGGGTTTCAAGCTCGTCCCCCTTTCGCGCCTTCGGCGGAGATTCTCGTCATGACCAGCCACCCTTGGCGGCCGCGCCTGGCCGCGCTCGTTGCGCTCGTCGCTCTCTCGTGGACCGGCACGTGGGCGCTCGCACAAACGGTCACCTTCCAAGGCCAGACGATTGATCTCAATACGCTCACGCCCGAGCAGCGCGAAATGGCCATGAAGCATCTGCCGCCCGGCGCCGTCGTGTCGGGCGGACCGGTGCAGCCAGCAACGGCTCAACCCGCGACCGACGGGGCGCCTAAGCCCGACGAGAAGAAAGACGAAGGCGAAAAGTCAGGCGCCGAGGGCGTCGCGACCGTTAAGCGCTCGGACAGCGACGGCGCGGCTGATCCCAAGGAACTAAAAGCCAAGCCCGACAAGGACGGCATGGTCCAGTTCAGCTTCAACAACCAACCCTGGGCTGACGTGCTCGAGTGGTACAAAGACGTTTCCGACAGCAGCCTCGACTGGCAGGAGTTGCCCGCTGAAAAGTTGAACCTCGTCACCAAGCGCCGCTACACGCTCGATCAGACGCGCAATCTGCTGAACCGCTATCTGATTGCCCGCGGGTTTACCATGCTCAAGCAGGGCCGTGACCTCTCGGTGATGAAGCTCGCCAAGATCGACCCGGCGCTCGTGCCGCGCGTCGAGCCCGACGATCTCGAAGACCACATGCCGTACGACTTCGCCCGCGTGCGCTTCGACCTGCCCGATGCGATGGATCCGGCCAAAGCGGTGGAAGACGTGAAAGTCTTGCTCATGCCTACCGCCAAGGTCACGCCGCTGTTGGCCAGCAAGCAGCTCATGGTGATCGACACGGTTTCAAACCTGCGCGACGTACGCGACCTGCTGTATGGCGAGCAGATGGCCGAAGGCGAGGACATCCGGCCCGAGCTGTTCCCGATCCGCTACCGCCGGGCCGATTACATCGCCGAGCAGATCATGATCGTCCTAGGCCTCGATCCCAGCTCCCGCAAGATTCCGATGGAAATGCAGATCGAGCAGCAGCGCATGCAGTTGCTCATGCAGATGCAGGGCAGCGGCAAGGATGTCACGAATCTGCTCAAGCAGGACGGACCGCCGGTGTTCCTCGCCGTCGACAAGCGCCGCAACACCGTGTCGGTGAACGCGCCGCCAAAGGAAATGGCGATCATCAAGCGTGTCGTCGAACAGTTCGACGTCCCCGGCGTCGGCGTGGCCACGGCCGTTAACGAGGAACTGACTCTCAAGCGCTATCAGACCGCGTCGATCAGCCCTGACGCGATCGTGACCGCGCTCAAGGAAATCGCCAACCTCAGCCCGCTCACCCAATTGCAGAGCGACACGACCAGCAAGACAATCTTCGCCACTGCCACCGCGGCCGATCACGACACAATTCAGGGCATGATCGACAAGCTCGACGGCACCGGCCGCGAGCTGCACGTTATTTGGCTCAGCCGGCGTTCGCTGGCCGACCAAATCGCCGGCACGATCCAAGCGCTCATGGTGGGCGAGAAGAAAAAAGAGGAGAGGCGTAACCCGTGGGACTGGTACGGCGGCTACGGCCAGCAAGAGGAAGAGCTGCCCGATACGGGATTCCGCGTCCAGGCGGACATCGAAAACAACCGCCTAATCCTTATGGCGACTGTCGACGAGTTTGCCGAAGTCAATCGCATGCTCGCGGAGTTGGGCGTCGTCACGAGCGATCGCGGCGGCAATCCCGCGACCTGGCGCGTGCTTGATGCACGCACGCCCGAAGAGACGAAGGAGTTGCTCGAGCGGCTCCAGGAAGCGTGGGGCGACCGCAGCCCGCTCAACATCAACGTGGCCCCGCCCGCGGAAGCGCCGGCGGCCGAGGAAGCGCCGACGCCAGCCGCTGATCCCGTTGAAGATCCGGACGACGCAGCGCCCGCCGAGGACGAAGATACGCTGACCGCGATCCCCGGGAGCGTGCCGCGCCTAGATGTCCGCCGCCGCGTATTCTGGCTAGCCCAGTTTACCGAAGAAGCGAGCGATGCACCGGCCGCCGCTGCCGAGCCCGGCGACGAAGATGACGATCCAGGCGAACCGGGCGACCCCGACACGCCCAACGATCCCGAGGAACCGGACGACGCCGAGGACCCGGCGGAGGACGATGATGCAGAGACGGCGAAATCATTGCCGGCGAAAGGCGCCCCGATCAACCTGACCGTGACGCCCGACGGCCGTATCGTCATCAGCTCGAGCGACGCCGTGGCCCTCGACCAGTTCGAGGACCTGCTCAGCGAGCTGTCGCCGCCGCAGCAAGACTTCAAGGCCTATTATTTGAAACACGCCGACTGCTATTTCGTGCATGACAATCTCTGCGACTACTACACCGACGAGCTTGCCGACGACGGGGGCGACGATTACAGCTGGTTTTGGGGCGGCGGCGAGCAAGAGGACGAGCCGGCGACTCTCGGCAAGCGCCGTAAGTTGCGCTTCATCTACGACGATGCCACCAATTCCGTCCTGGTGCAAAACGCTAGTCCCAGCCAAATCCAGACCATCGACAAGCTCATCAAGATTTACGATCAGCCCCCGCCCGAGGATTCCGTGCGGCAGCGCAGAACGGAGATCGTGAAAATCCAGTACTCGCGGGCCCAGGACGTCGCGACGGCGCTCAAGGAGGTGTACCGGGACCTGCTTAGCTCAAAAGACAAGGAGTTCCAGAACCGCGACGGCAACCAGCGCGGCGGCGGCCGGCAAGTTACCTACAATTTCCCCGGGTCCGGCAACAACAAGTCGGCCCCGGTGAAGGTGGGATTCGAGGGCGCCCTCTCGATCGGTGTGGACACGATCTCCAACACACTCATTATTTCGGCTGAAGAATTGATCGTGGAGGATGTGAAAGGGATCATCACCCAGCTGGACAACGAGGCCCGGCCCGACACGATCGTGCAGGTGCACCGCGTCACCGGCTCGCTGGACGCCGAGGAGCTGCAAGAGGCGCTCTCCACGTCGCTCTCCCGCCCCTGGCCCGGCGGCAAGCCCGAAGCCGCAGGCGGCCAGAACAACCAAGGCGGAGATCGAGACCGAGGCGAAGGCCGCCGAGGCCGAGGCGACCGCGGCGGCCGCGACCGCGATAACTAGCCACAGCGCCTAACCACCGCGCCCCACCTGCTTGCAGCTTCGCGTCAGATTCTTTTCCGGTCCCCTCCCCTCGAGGGGGATGGCTAGGGAGGGGTGACGCATTGGGTACACGCTCATTTTTCGAGTTCGGATAATTTCAACGCCCGCGCAATTCGCCGCTGACTGCGCTCCCGCCCCAAAATCGCGAGCGCATCAAACACCCCAAACCCGACGGCCTTCCCCGTAACCGCAACGCGCACCGCGTGCACGACGTCGCCAATTTTCACGCCGCGCTCCTCGACGAACGCGTGCAGATACTTCTCCAGCCCCGGCGTCTCAAACGGCTCCACCCCATCCAGCCCCGCCGAAAACGCCGCCAGCAACTCCCTCGCCGCTTGCGGCTTAGCGATTCGCTTCTCCAGCGCCGCCGCATCGTACTCGAGCGTTTCATCCGCCGTATAAAAATCCGCGTAGTCCAGCACATCCCCCGCCATCTTCACGCGATCCCCAGCCGCCGCCAGAATCTGCGACAGATACGGCCCCGTATCGCACGGCGGCGGACTTGCGACCAATCCCGCGTGCTGCAAGAACGGCAAGCACTTCGCCACTTTCTGCTTCAGCGGCACTTGCTGCATCGAACGATCCTGAAACGCCAGCAGCTTCTGCGGATCGAAGCTCGCCGGCGCCTTGTTCACGCGCTCCAGCGAGAAATGCTCGACCATCTCGTCGCGCGTGAACTCCTCGCGCTCGCCGTCGAGCGACCAGCCCAGCAGCACGAGGTAATTGAGGAGCGCGTCGCTCAGGAACCCGATCTGCTCGTAGAAGTCGACGATCACCGGATTGAATGTTTCGGCCGAGGTCGTCAGCCCCATCCGCGCCGCGATGCTTGCGCCGTGCTTCATCAGTCCGGCGAAGTCTTTGTTCTTCAGATACTTGTCGAGCTTTCGCTTGCTCAGCTTGTTCTTGCTACCCGGCTCGGCGACGTACGGCAGATGGGCGTACGCCGGCAGCGGATAGCCAAGCGACTGGGCGATGAACGCCTGCCGCGGCGTGTTTGAGAGATGCTCCTCGGCGCGGATCACATGCGAGATCTGCATCGCCTGGTCGTCGACAACCGACGCGAGATGATACAGGCACGTCCCGTCGGCCCGCTGCACGACATGGTCCGCCTCGTTGGCCCAAGCAAACCGCACCTCCCCACGAATGAGGTCGCTCAGCACGAGCTCCCCCTCGCGAGGCATCTTGAGCCTAACGACCCCCTGCCGCCCTTCCGCCTCAAACCGCGCCCCATCTGCTTGCAGCTTCGCTTCCCAAGTCCTGCTGTAAACAAATTGACCGTTTGCTTTCTGCGCCGCATCCCGCTCAGCCTGCATTTCCTCCGTCGTCGCAAAGTCCCGATAAGCCGCCCCGCGCGCGAGCAGCTCGTCAACCGCGGCCTGATAGAGCGCCGACCGCTGCGACTGATAGTACGGAGCGTGCGGTCCGCCGACTTCGGGGCCTTCGTCCCAGT
Source organism: Planctomycetota bacterium (assembly GCA_031407585.1). GTDB lineage: Bacteria > Planctomycetota > Planctomycetia > Pirellulales > Lacipirellulaceae > Lacipirellula. The sequence continues at coordinate 6,171 of JANOIK010000863.1, forward strand.
CGAGCCCCAGCCAGCGGAAGCCGTGGAGGATGGGCGCGAGCGCGGCGTCGACGTTCCGCTGCTGATCGGTGTCGTCCACCCGCAGCAGAAACTGCCCGCTGTGCTGCCGGGCGAATAGCCAATTGAACAACGCCGTCCGCACGCCGCCGATGTGCAGGTAGCCGGTGGGACTCGGAGCGAATCGCGTGCGAACAGACATGCGGCCAACTTAAACCGATCGCCGGCCTCGGTACAGGGGACCCGCGCCGCTCCGCACCTTACGCCGCCCGCCGCTGCTGCTGCTTCCGCAGCCGCTTCCGCTCGGACTTCGACAGGTACTGCCCATCCTCGTCCTCTTCCCCCTCGCCCTCGCTGTCGTCGTCATCGTGTTGCGCTAAGCGGGCAGCCGCGGGCGCCGACTCGCGGCGAACGGGCAGGGCGACGGACGCGGCGGCCGCTTTCGTTGAGGCGGGTTCCTTCGGCTCGGCCGGCGCCTTCTTCGGCTTCAGCTTCTTGGAGGGGCGCGGAGTGTGGTCGATCAGCCCTTGCACGTCGAGCACCACATATCGGCCAAACAGCATCATCCCGCCAAGAGCAAACGCATGCCCCACGAGCGGCAGACCGCCCGTGAGTGCGCCGCTCCAGGGACCGAGCGCCGCGGGCGACCACCCGAGGCTGCCAGCGGCCGCAACGCCGTAGCACGCGCCAGCGATCACCATCAGTGCCGTTGCGCTGCGCGACTCGCCGATTTCCAGCAGCATCCGCACGCCGATCCAGGCGCCGACAAGCGCCAACGGCGCGAGCCACCATTCTGCGCCGCCGGCCGTGAGCGACCAACCCGTCGCCGCGCGGGCCACTCCGCCGGCGAGCGTGTGAATTCCGACGACCGCGTTCACGCTCGCGGCCAGACCGCCCCAGGCGACCCACTTCCAAACGCGATACCGACCGCGCACATCATCCACGCGATGGCGCCGCAGCGAAAACACGAGCCGCGCGAGGCCCGCAATCGCGAGCAGCGCCATCGCCGAGGTCCACGCCACGACCCCTCCCGCGAGCCGCTCGCCGATTTGCGCGGCGTCGACGCCCGGGACCAAGCTCGCGGCCTGATCAGCGCCGTACACGAGCGCCTGCGTCGCAGCGGCGACGGCCGCTCCCCCGGCAAGCACGGCCAGCATGGCCCGTTTGCGGCGGGGTACGTAGTCGGTGATCTGCGGGTGGTGCTCGATGCACGCCTGCTCGCCGTAGCGGGGCGCCTCGGCCCCATCGTTTGTGCTCATACTCGTGGTCGCGTAGACGCCCGCGGCCGAGCGGGCTTCCTCGTTAAGAACGCGGCGGCGCCGACCGCCGCGGGCGAATTGAGATGCCATGGGTTACCAACGATCGGGGGGAGACGCGGTCACGAGCACTTGCGCCGTGGCTGCACAATCCGAATCGGCATTTCAACCGCGCTAACCTGTGCTGGCGCCGGTAAAGCCCGGTAGCGCGGGTTAGGCAAAGGGTGCGGAGGCGTCGGGGGCGGTTGAGGCGGCGTTTTCCGGCGCTCCGCGGGTCGACAGGGAACTGTGTCCAAATCACCAGCGGAGCGAGAAAATCAGGCGCTTCGTGCAGAAGTCGGGGCGGCGGGGCGGGAAAAGTCGGGACTTCTTCCGGAATATTGTTGACAAGTACTGTCCGGCCAGTAGAATCGCGGCAGGAACCTACTGGTGCGTCAGTAGAAAGGAGTTTCGATTGTCTGATCAACAACCACCCACCGACCGCGAGCTCGAGGCCCTGAAGGTCCTCTGGGAGCGCGGCGAGGCTACCGTCCGCGACGTGTGCGACGCCCTGAACGACCGCGGGGCGACGCTTGCCTACACGACCGTGCTGAGCCTGCTCCAGGTCATGGAGCAGAAGGGGCTCGTAAGCCACCGCCGCGACGGCAAGGCATACGTGTACACGCCGACGATCGAGCGGGAGTCAACGTTCCGGGACCTCGCGAGCGGATTCCTGGACCGCGTGTTCGACGGCGCCGTGGATGAGTATTTGGTCCACGCGCTCGAGTCGCGGGAGCTGAAGGCGGCCGAGTTGGATGAGCTTGAGGCGATGATTGCGAAGGCGCGGGAGAAGAACACGACGTCGTCTCAAACCGCGAGCGGGGAGGCTAAACCGCAAGCGGGTGGGTGATGAGACTTTGGCGCCGCGCGCGGGGCGAGCCCCGCGGCTAAATGAGTATGACGAACCCCCCCGCCCCTCCCTACCCCAACCCCTTCCCCGTGGAGGGGATGGGAGGGGCTTCTTTGAAATACGAGCGTTGGTTTGGCGTTGGGTTTTGAAAAACGAGTTGGGCTAACCGTTGGATGAGGCTAAACCGCAAGCGGAGGCGGCGCGTGGTGCGCGCTCCGCTGCGGCGGACCTTCGCGTCGCGGCTAAACATTGAAAACATACCTTTAGGTGGGTTACTCCCGTGTGGAGACTTTTCTTATGAGCTCGAATTCTGCTTTGTGGCTCGCGGACGTTCATTTGCTTGCCGGCGCTTTGCTGGCCATTGTGCTGGGGGCGATGGCGGCGCTGAGGCAGCCCGCGCAGCGGATGGCGATTGCCAAGAGCGCGCTTGCGGGGCTGGCGGCGCTTGTCGTGTTGTGCGCTTTGCCGGGTTGGTCGTTGGTGCATTTGCTTTCGGCGGAGGCGCCGCCAGTTGTTGTCGCTGTGGAACCGGTCACAGTTGAGCCTTTGGTTCGCGAGCCGCTCGCTCCGCTTCCGACTCGGGCGCCGGAGTTTGCGATGGCGCCCGCGGTCGAGTCGACGCCGCCTGTTGCTGCAGCTCCCCCAGCGCCAATTCCCGCAGCGCCAATCGATTGGGTCGCGACCGCGCTACTCGTCCATGCCCTGGGATCAACGGTCGTGGTGGCGTGGCTTGCGCTCGGCGCCGTTCTCGCTCGGCGTGTTCGGGAGACAAGTCGTCCCGCGTCGGCGGAGTTGGCGCAGGCCCTGGGCGCCGTCGTGGAATCGTCGCGGGCGCCGGAATTGTTGACGAGCTCCGAGGTTGATATGCCGGTGGCGCTCGGCTTGCGGCGGCCGGCAATCATACTTCCGGAGTGCGCCGGCGCGCAGCGAAACCTGACCGCGGTTCTCGCCCACGAGTGGGCGCACATTGCGGCGGGCGACCTGCGCACACTCGCCGCGACGCGGTGGCTGCTGGTGATTCTCTGGCCGCAGCCATTGTTCTGGCTGCTGCGGCGAGTCATTCGGCTCGACCAGGAAACGCTGGCTGATGCGGCCGCGGCCGAAGTCGCGGGCCGCATCGACTATGCGGAACAGCTTCTGGGTTGGGCGCGCAGCAGCGGTCCGCGCGCTCCACGGCTCGCTGGCGCCGTGGGACTGTGGGAAAGTCCGTCGCAACTCAAGCGTCGCATCGCGACATTGCTCGACGAAAAGCTGACGGTGCTGCGCGCGGCGTCGCGACGGTGGCGCATCGGAACGGCCTGCGCGGCACTGGTCGCGGCGTGTCTGCTGTCGCTGGTCACGCTGCAGCGGCAGGACGCAGCCGCTCAAGACGCCGCAGCGGAACTAGCGGCTGAAACGGAAACCGCCGCACCGGCCGTTGCCGCCGAACCCGTGGCCGAAAGCGCCGCCGAAACGGACGCGTCGCCCGCAGCAGCGCCGGTCGCGGCTCCCGCGGCTGTGCCCGAGACCCGCGCCGAGCCCGACTGGGCCAGCTACGAGGCGAACGTGGTGAACGGCCGCACGTTAGACGAAGCTGGCAAGCCTTTGGCCGGGGTTGAGGTCGTGCTTTACCGGTACGAGTTCGCTGGCGATGGCGCGGAGGCTCAGCAAGTTGCCGTGCAGACCTCCGGCGCGGATGGTTCTTTCCGCTTCCAAAATGTCATCGACGTCGCTACGGAATTCCCCAACGGAATCCCCGGCGAGTATTTCAACGAGGGACCCTTTCCGGCGATCGCTGTGTTGGGCCGCGCGGCGGGTCGTGCTACGGCGTGGGGAAACTCGGCGGCGAGGAGCGTGGCGACGCGAGGCCACGTGGACCAGCTCACGCTCAAGCCGGCGGCAACGCTCCGCGGCCGGGTGAGGGGTCCCGACGGGCGCGGCGTGGCGGGCGCCAAGGTGACGGCGGGCTACGGAATGCCGCCGGGGGTCGACATCTACTCGACCGAGACGGACGCCGAAGGGCGTTACGAGATCGCCGATCTCGCGGCGTTCGACGCGGAGAAGACGCGGCGCGAACTTGCTGAGATGGCGGCAAAACAGGGCGCCAACTCATTCATAACGATGTCGACCGTAGCGGGGTCGAACCCGCTCATGGTGCGGCATCCCGACTTCGCTGCGCGGCGCGTTGAGATCAAGACCATTCCGGGCGAGCTCAATGTCGAGTTGCAGCCGGGCGCCGTCATCAAAGGCATGGCGGTGACGAGAGAGCCCGATGGCACGATCGCACCGGCGGCCAACGCAGTGTTGCAGGTGACGCGGGTGTTGCCCGAGCCGAAGCCCGGCGAGGCGCCGGCCGCGTACCCCTACCAAACCACGCCGACTCGGACCGACGCGGAAGGCCGTTACCGCTTCGACTCGCTGCCGGAGGGTCGGTACACACTCTCGGGCCAGCTTAAGGGTTGGGTAACGCAAGGCGTCGAGAACATGGCGGCGCCCGCCGGAGAAACGAGTGAGGCGCCCGACTTGGTGTTTACACGCGGCGGCACGGTGCGCATCAAGCTGGTCGACGCGGATTCGGGACAGCCGCTTTCGCTGCTGCCGGGAACGAGGGGCTATGTCAACCCGCGGCGGCGTCCAGAACTTCCGCTCGGCATCTGGCCCCTGCAACCCAACTTTGCGACGTTCGACGACTCGACGGCTGAAGTGCGAATCGCGGCAGGTGACTACACGTTTCTGGTTCACATTCCCGGGGCGGCGCCTCTCGATCCGTTCTGGCAGTCGACCAACTACGAATCGTCTCAGACGGACGCGACGTATGCGGCGCGCGAAGGCGAGACGGTCGAAGCGACCGTGCCAATGAAACGCTTCGAGAAGCCGCAGATGGCGTCGGCAACGTTTTCGTCGGCTACCGCGGCCGCGAGCGACGAGGAAAGTGGCGAGGAACCGAACGCCTATGAGATCCCGGAAACTGAGCCGACCAACGACTTCGTGCCGGCGACGGCGCCCGCGGACAACCTCGTGCCGGCGACGCAGGGCGCGACCACGCGACGCACGAGCGGCGGGATTCTCGGTCAACTTGACCCGACGCCCGTCACGCCTGGCGAACCCCTGTGGACTTTGAGGGCGACGACCGCGGCCGATGAGCCGGCCACGACGCTGGCCGCGACCATCCCGGAGTCGGGTGATGGCGCGTTCGATCCGAATGCGCCGGCGGGAGTGATCTTCAAACGCGCGGATGGCTCCGAAGTAGTCGCTGCGGCCGTAGGAGAGTTGGGTACGGTGCGTCGGGGCGTCGTCATGGGTGACACGGCGCTGGATGAAGGAACAGAAACGACGCATACGACCACGGGCGTGGGCGAGATCGCTGCGGTTGCGATTGGCGTTCCGGCGGAAGCTGCCATTGAGGGCGCCAACACGATCAGCGTGCGGTGTCTCGACGAGAAGGGGGCGCCGCTGGAGGGCGTCGACGCGACGCTCTATCGCATGTGGTATCGCGATGGAATTCACGAGCGCGTGACCGCAGTCACGAGCGACGCGACCGGCGAAGCCAAGTTTTCCGACGTCGTCCCGGCCACACGCGTGGCGGAGTACAACGCAATGCTCGCCGCGCGGCAGCACGACGGTCTGTTCACGACGAACGTTCTTATCGTGACGCGACGCGCGGGACGCGCCACCGCGATGTTTGGCGCCGGGGAGTACGAAGTGGTGCGGCGAGGCTACGCGGCCGACGTGACGCTGGGCCCGGCGCAGAAGCTCACCGGGCGCGTGACGTCGCCGGACGGCAAGCCGGTGGCGGGCGCCGTCGTAGCGGCTGGCTCGATGGCGAACGTCACGATCGAGGGCGCGAATGCCGTGCGCACGGACGCTGACGGGCGCTACGAGTTCAACGACCGTCCGAACTTCGATGCCGCCGCGGCTCGCGAGCAGATGCCCAAGACGAATTTCTTGAGCTTCGTGTCCGCCGATGAGGCGGCGGCTGCGCCTCCGGTGGAACGTCAAACCGTCCGCGCCGATTTGTGGGCGTCGCAGGTGACGGTGTCGCATCCCGACTTTGCGGTGACGCAGGCCAGCGGCGGCGATATTCCTGGGACGGTCGATGTGCGGATGCAGCCGGCGGCGTCGATCATCGGGCGCGTGACGATGTCCGGCTCCGGCGCGCCGGCGACCGACATGCTCGTGCGGGCCTACGGGCACTCGGACATGGAGATCGGCGACGATGGCTCGATCAAGCGTCGCACAGGCGACCTTACGCTCACTCGCGCGAGCGGCCACGCGGCGGCGACGCGGACCGATGCCGAGGGCGCGTATCGCCTGAGCGGTATGCCCGAGGGCGTGTACGACGTGTGGGTGCAGACCACGACCAACGAAGCGGCGCGGTCGGAGTTGACGAACACGGGCATCTCCGAG
>JANOIK010000897.1:0-3315 GCA_031407585.1 Planctomycetota bacterium
CGCCCGCCATCTGGAGCTCGCCCAGAAGTTCCTCACGATGCGAAATCTCGTCGTCGAGGGCGGCGACGACAATCAGGACCGCGTTCCATTCGCCGACCAGCGCGAAGCCGTTGGTCACGCCGTGCGCGCCAACTATCTCTATGCCGGCGCCGCGGACCTGCTGCTCGAAACGGGCGACGACGCCCTGCGTGCTCCGCTGGAAGCCTGCTGGCAGAACCTCGTCGACAAAAAGATGTACGTCACCGGCGGCTGCGGCGCTCTGTACGATGGCGCCTCGCCCGACGGATCCGAGGACCAGCTCCACATCACCCGCACGCACCAGGCCTACGGCCGCAACTACCAGCTTCCCAACACGACCGCGTACAACGAAACGTGCGCCGCCGTCGGCAGCGTCCTCTGGAACTGGCGGATGTTTCTCGCCACCGGCGAAGCGAAGTACGTCGACGTCCTGGAACTCGCCCTCTACAACAGCGTCCTGTCGGGCGTGAGCCTGTCGGGCACGGACTACTTCTACGTCAACCCGCTGCGGCAGACCGATCCGCTGCCCGCGCCGCTGCGGTGGTCTCGCACGCGCGTGCCGTACGTCACCAGCTACTGCTGCCCGCCGAACGTGCTGCGCACGATCGCCGAGGTCAGCGGCTATGCCTACGCGAAGTCGGGCGATGCAATTACCGTGAACCTTTACGGCGGCAGCAAGCTGAAGACCACGTTCGCCGGCGCCGACGGCCAGAAGGCCGAACCGCTCGAGCTCTCGCAATCGACCGACTACCCCTGGAACGGCCTGGTCGCGATCTCCGTCGACGCCTGCCCCGCGCGCGAGTTCGCCATCCGCCTGCGCATCCCCGGCTGGGCCCAGTCGGCGACCATCCACGTCAACGGAGAGCCAATCGACGCGGCGCCGACTCCCGGCGCTTATGCGGAAGTGCGCCGCGCGTGGAAACCTGGCGACTTCCTTCGGCTCGTCCTCCCGATGCCCAAGGTCATGCTCGAGGCCAACCCGCTCGTCGAGGAAACGCTCGGTCAAACTGCGGTCAAACGCGGCCCCTTGGTTTACTGCCTCGAATCGACCGACCTTCCGGAGGGCGTTCGCGTCCAACACGTGTCCCTCATCGCCGCTAGCGACTTAACGCCTCGTCGCAGAAGGGACCTCCTCGACGGCGCCATGGTGCTCGAAGGCCCCATGCTGGCCCGCTCAGCCCCCGCCTGGGACAACGCGCTTTACCGGCCCCTCGCCGCCGCCGAATCGAAAGAAATACGCGGTCGCCTCATCCCTTATTTCGCCTGGGCAAATCGCGGCCAATCCGAAATGTCGGTCTGGCTGCCGCTGGCACAGTAATCGCTATCCGGCCTGGGTACTGGGTGCCATGCCCACGTCCGCGTGGGCATGAGAAGCACGCCGGACGGACTTCTAGACCAAAACAGCCGCTCGGCATGTTACAATCGCCGCTGTCACGGCGCCGATCTTTTCGCACACCGACGATTTACCCACCCGGAGTCGCTCTATGCCCACCCTCGCTCGCCTCGTCGCCGTTTCCCTCTTGGGAATCACTCTCCTCGCATCTTCCGGCTCAGCGGGGGTCATCGTCGGCGCCCAGCTCAACGACTCGTCCCATGTCAAAGTGTTCGTCGACGACACGAGCGTCGAGCAGTCCAGCTTCTTCGCCTACGGCGGCCCCACGCCCTTCGGCGTGCGCGTGGCCGGCGGCGACGTCAACGGCGACACGATCAGCGACATCATCACCGGCGTCGCCGGCGGCGGACTCGGCCATGTGAAAGTCTTCGACGGAGTCACCGGCGCCGAAGTCCGCAGCTTCTTCGCGTACGCTGGCGGAGCCGACAACGGCATGTACGTTGGCGCCGGACGCATCAACGCCGACGCCGTCTTCGACATCATTACCGGCGTCGACTCCGGCCCCGCGGCCCACGTGAAGGTGTTCGACGGCGCTACGAACGCCGAGATCCGCAGCTTCTTCGCGTATCCCCTGTCGTTCACGGGCGGTGTGCGCGTCGCCGGCGGGGACGTCAACGGCGACGGCTTCGACGACATCATCACCGGCGCAGGCAATGGCGGCGGCGGGCACGTCAAAGCGTTCGACAGCGTCACCAATGCCGAGCTCCGCAGCTTCTTCGCCTTCGGCTCCCCATTCTCGAGCGGCGTGTTCGTCGCCGCCGGAGACGTCAATGGCGACAGCTTCGCGGAAATTGTGGTCGGTACTGGTGAGGGCGTCGCCCCCGACTTGCGCGTCTTCGACGGCGCCTCGGGTTTGATCCTCGCCAGCACGACGCCGTACGCACCGACGTTCACGGGCGGCGTCCGCGTCGCCGTGGGCGACATTGACCTCGACGGCGACCTCGAAATCATCACCGGCCCCGGCAACGGCGGTGGAGGGCAGGTCCGCATCTTCGACGGCGCCACGCTGAACCCCGTGACCAGCTACCTCGCGTTCGGGTCTGGCTATGCCGGCGGCGTCTACGTCGGGGCCAACCACGCCGTGCCCGAGCCGACGAGCGCGGTGCTGCTATTCGCAGGATGCATGTGTGGAGTCCACCATTTCCGGGCCCGCCGTTAGCAATAAGTGGGGGGGTCTGAGGAACTAGCGCCTTACCGCTGATGTTGCCGCAGCGCACAATTCAGCCTAGACTAGATGTATGATCCAAATTTGCTTTCCCAACGGCGACTCCGAGCGAAAAGCGATTGGCTACCTTGCCGGTCGGTTCGCCTTCAAGACGAGCGCTGACGGTCACACCTTGGTTCCCGAAGCGGCGCTCGCGCGACTCGCCGTGGAAGGAATCGCGTTTACCGTCGAGGGCAGGGCCGCCTATGAGCACGTCGTATCGACGATTCGAGATACTCCTTCCGCTGCGATTCAATGACGGCAGCAGCGTGCCCGAGGAAGTGATCGCCGACACGATTCTTGAATTGCGTGGGCGATTCGGCGCCGTGTCCGTGGAATCGCAAACAATCCAGGGCACGTGGACCTACGAAGCGGAAATCTTTCGCGACGACTTGGTTCGCCTCTTTGTCGATGTGCGCGACGCGCCATCGGTTCGCGACTACTTTGTCGCCTTCAAAGACCAGCTTAAGTCCCGATTCCGACAGCTCGATATCTGGATTACGACCTATCCAATCGAGGTGTTGTAAGACGCCTCCGAGGCGGTGCGGCGCCGGCGCTTCTCATACGCATTCTAAGTTGAAGTAGCGCGTTCGAGGTAGGGAGCGGCGCAAACAGTTTTCATGAGGTCGGCGTCGAGTGCGGCTTTTTGCCAGGCATCGACGGCCGCCTGTTCCAGGGCGTCGTAATCGTCGTAGGCCCG
>JANOIK010000912.1:0-2300 GCA_031407585.1 Planctomycetota bacterium
CGCTGCGCGACCCTGGGCTACGTTGTAAAACGCCTTCGGCGTAAATCCCGATGTCCGCCTCGCGCATACATCCGTCTTCTTTCCGTTCCCCTCTGCGTCTCCGCGTCTCTGCGCGAATCCCCGCTCACCCCGCCAGCCGCCCGCCCTGCACGATCTCAATCCAACCCGCCGCCGCGCCGCCGACGAGCAGATTCACCGCGGGCAAGCCAGCGCACCAGCAGGCGCGCGAAAAGAGCCCGGTGGGCCGCGAAGCGCGCTTCGAATTAGGGCCCTACCTTCAATCAGGTCGCGCCAGGCGCTCATTCACCCATTTTGGCACCCCAACGCCGCCGAATGGATACCACATTCCGCGCATCGAAATCGGTCCCATGTGAGCGCGCACATGCGGGTTGAGCTCCGCCACGTCGACTCCCTCGGTGGCGACAAGCGTTGTCAAATCTTCCGGAAGATAGGTCCCGTAGTCCATCGCGCGAAGGAGCTCGAGAGCTTCGGTAAGCGAGAACGCCGTTATGCCGAATCCAAGGGGCCCGCTCCGGCTGGGCAAACTAATCCAGAATTGACGTAAACTCTCGTCCGACATACCGGCTCATGAGGGTCCTACCCCACCCCCCCTAATCACGAGACGTCCATCATCGGCCGCGTTCGCGGTGCAGGCAATTGCCGCCCCGTTTGCTGAAAATGGTCGATAACCTCCTGAACCACTTCTCCCAACTCGCGAAAGACGGCGACGGGATCGTCGCCGTGAATGCCCGTGATGAGATCAGGACACTTCCCGATATAAACCTGATCCTCGTCGCTCCATTCGACCCAGCGATGATAATCGTCGATCGGCTTCATTTCTGGACGTCCTCGATGGCGCGCTTGACTTGTTTCTCTTGATACTTCTTGGCGTCGTCGCCGTCTGGGCCGCTGAGCGTCACGGCGCCCGAATAGTTGGCGTGCGTAAACTTCCGATGCGAGCCCTTGCCGGCGCCGACCACGAGAGTAAATCCGGCGTCTAGCAAATCCCTTACCAGCGCTCGAATCTTTCTTGGCAACCTACTGCCTCATTATATCTTGCAAAAATCAGTCGACAGTGGCGCAACGCCGACCCGGCAGGGTGCATTGTCCGCCGCCAATTCAGAATGGGATTCTTGGGGGCTTCACGCGATTCTAGCCGCTGCCCCCGCCAATCACAAATCCTCGCCGGCCTCTGCGTCTCCGCGTCTCCGTGCGAGGCCTACCCGGACAACATCTCACGCAAAGGCGAAGGCGCAAAGACGGAACGCTAAGAAGAGAATTCCTAAGTCTTCTTTGCGTCTTCCTTTGCGCCTTAGCGCCTTTGCGAGAGACATCCCCACTCACCCGGCCAGCCGCCCGCCTTGCACAAGCTCGATCCACGCCGCGGCCGCGCCGCCGACGAGCAAATTCACCACCGGCAAGCAAGCGCACCAACAGGCCCGCGAAAAGTTTCCCGCCCGGCGCGAAGAGCGCGCCTCGAGAACGGCGACGATGCACACAAACGGAAACGACATCAGCGCCGCCACCAGCGCCCACGTCGCCCACTGACCTTCCGACCCCGGCGCATCAAACATCATGCACGCAAACATCGCGGGCAGCGCGCTGGCCACGCCCAGCAAAGACCACAGCACAGTGCTCCCCAACACAACGCGATTTGCAAACGTGGAAGTCACGGCAAGCGCCCTCGAAACCGGAGTGAAATGACCGTTCAACTCTAGCTCAAAAACGCGTCCCCTACGCCCTCCGCCATTGCCGCGAAATCCGCTACCGCAACGCGGTTTCAGAATTCAGCCCAGGGTTGGCCGCGCCGCGGCCTACCCTGGGTCAAGCGTTACGGGATCTTTACGCTGAAGGCGTTACACAAACGGTCCGTCGCACCCAGTCAGGCCCGTTCTAAGACTCCCACCATCGAGGCAGATTTGGATTGATGCGGCGCCACAGCACGCCATGGTACGACGGTTTTCGTAGTTCAATCGCGACCAGGATTGCCGTTGTAATCAGCGATATTCCAAACGACGCCGGCCATGTGGGTACGCCGAACGAAATTGTCGACGCTGCCAAAGCAACGAATACGGCCGACCACGCCAACTCGCTCGGCCGGGCCATGCGAATGACGTTGCAGAACAAGAAGAAATGGCTCACGACAAATGCGATAGCTGCTCCAAGCCAGGGAATCCCCTGGCTGATCATGAACGTGGCAATGCTCCCGACAGCGAGGACAATCATGTCAATGGCTGATACGCGAAATCCCGGTTTAAAATCGCCGATCGAGCGTCGGGACTTTTCAGTGATAAGTTCGC
>JANOIK010000983.1:0-2896 GCA_031407585.1 Planctomycetota bacterium
CTTCGAGCCGGACTGGATCATCATGTAGGACGACGCCCCGCGGAATCGCACGCCGACATTGGGGTAAGCCTTGCCATCGACCGTGAGCTTCGCGGGCACATCGACATCAGTGCCGTGGAAAGTATCGAGTTCCGCTTCCCAGTCGTCGTTCTCGAACTCGAGGAAGAGTGTTCGCAGCACATTGGCATCGTAAAGATCATCGCTCGCGACGGGGGTGACGTCGTCCGGCGACACGCGCGGCCCGGGCATGCCCGGCTCGGTGCGCGGACCGAAGCCGCCGCGTCCGCCGCCTGGTCCGCCGCGTCGGCCTCCTCTAAAGCCGCCGCCGCCGCGCCCGAATCCGCCGCGACCGCCCTGCCCTCCGTCGCCCGCGAGCATCTTGCGCGCGGCCGCGCGCTCCTCGCGGTTGAGCCAGCCATTTTCGTCGTCGTCGAAGTCGGCGAGGATTTCGCGATCGGGAGTCCCCGGCCCGCCGAACCCGCCGCGTCCGCCGGGACCTCCGGGACCGAATCCGCCGCCGCCGGGTGGGCCGAATCCGCCAGGCCCGCCGAACGCCGGCTGCGGGAACTCGAACGGCTCACCCACGAATGCCTTCCACGCATCGCGCTGCTCGGTCGACAGCACCGCGAGCAGCTCTTCGCTCGGCGCCTCGGCGGCCGGCGGCGGGCCGAATCCGCGGAACTCCGCAGGCAGCAGCTTTTCGATTTTCTCGCGCTGCTCGTCGGTGAGCTTCAGCACGGCGAGCACATCGTCGCGCAGCAGTCCGCGGGCGCCCAAGCGTTGCACTTGCAATTGTTCGAATCGCTCCGCCTGCACGATCTCGAGTAAGTCAATGACGGCCTTTTCCGCATCGCGCCGGGCACGCTCGATCCGCGCTTGAAATTTCTCGAATCGCTCGCCGCGTTCGTCCTCGCTGAGATCCTCGGCGTCGCGCATCGACGTGAAAAATGAGCGCATCGCGTCGCCGAGCAGGTCCGTGACGCCGTTGAACCGCTCGCGCTGCCCGGGGGTGATCTTGAGTTCGTCCTGCACTTCAGGAATCGACAGTTGAGCGAGCACCGAGTTGGGATCGCCCATCATCCCGGGGGCGAAACCGCCGGGTCCTCCGCCAAAGCCGGGACCGCCAAATCCGCCCGGTCCGCCGGGTTCCCCGGGGCGAGACTCCTGCCCACAGACGGGGTTTATGGCAAACGCCAGGGTTACGGCTAGAACTGAGAATGCAAATCGGGCCATCGTCGGGGCCTTATGAATTGAGTACGGACGCGTGCTTCGACGCCACCAAGTATCCCGGGGAACGTTCGCGGCCGCCAGTTGAGCGTGACGCCGCTAAAAGTCCCAGGGGGCTGTAACACGAGAGGCCCGCCGCAGGTTTCTCAAGATTCCGTCAAGTTCATTACACTGACCAGAGCCACGCCGGATGTGCCACTGCTGGCTCGTCCAGCAGTGCGGGCCGGGTACCCGCTTCGCACTGCTGGGCAAGCCAGCAGTGGCACCCTTGCCAGACTTACGACCTCCTCTTCTATTAAGGCCCGCCCCGATGCACTCCCGCCTGATCCGTCGCTGTCTCGCCGTGCTGCTCGGCGCGTCGTGCGTCCCCGTGACCGCCGCCGCGCAACCGGCTCCGTCGAACGTCGGTCGCCGCTTCCCGCCCGAGATGCGCACGCTCACCGACGACGTTACCGGCCTGCCGGTCGTCGCGCTCACCACGTCGACCGCCAGCGACGTGAAGCCCTACCAGACGCACACCACCTGGACCTCCGACGGCCAGTGGATCATCTTCCGCAGCGACCGCGGCGGTTCGCGCGAGCAGGCGTTCGTCGTCAACGAGCAGACGGGCGACATCATCCAGCTCACCGACGGCCCGGGGAACAACCTCGGTAGCCTCAACCTGTCGCGCAAGCAAATGAAGCTCTACTTCATGCGCGGCGGCCGCGGGCGACGCGAGCGCGGGGGGAACAGCGGGCGCGACCGCCGCGGCGCCGGCGAAGCCATGCCGCTGCAGCTTATCGAGCAAGACATCGGCCGCGTGATCGCCGACAGCATCGCGGGCGCCATGCAGGACGCCGCTGCGTACGAGCGCGTCGTCGCGACGCTCCCCGACGACCTGCGCGACTCCGGCGGCTTCGGGCTCGACGCCGACGAATCCAAAGCGTACTGGGGCGTCACCCCACAAAGCGAACAGTTTAGCCGCGACGCGGAGGTCCGCCGCAACGGAGCGCGCCGCAGTGACCGCGGGGACGGCGCCATCCCCGATCGCCAGGAACTGCTCCGCCGCAACACCGATCCCAACGAATCGCGAGAAGCCGCCCGCGAGCGCTTCGCCGCCGCCGGCCGCGGCCCCGGCGGCATCCGCAGCATCGACCTCGCCACCGGCGCGGTGGCCACGGTGATCGACGTCGACTTCCGCATGGGCCACGTGCAGGCCAACCCCTGGGAACCGGGCGAGATTATCTACTGCCACGAGACGGGCGGCGACGCTCCGCAGCGAGTTTGGACCGTGCGGGCCGACGGCTCGAACAACCGCCCCCTCTACGCCGAGACGCCCGACGAGTGGATCACGCACGAAACAGTCGCCACGTGCGACGAAGTGATGTTCAACATCCTCGGCCACCTGCCGTACATGCGCGAGCGCCCCTCGGGCATCGCGGTGATCAACCTGCGCACCAAACACATGGAACTGCTCGGCCAAATCGTCGAGCCGATGGGCGAGGGTCGCGACGGCGGCTTCTGGCACTGCAACGGCTCGCCCGACGGGCGCTGGGCCGTGGGCGACACGTTCCTGGGCAACATCTGGGTGATCGACCGCAAGAGCGGCCAGCGCACGCTGCTGACCACCGGTCACGAGATGCGCCCCGACCACGCGCACCCGATCTTCAGCCCGGACAGCAGGCGCGTG
>JANOIK010000994.1:0-3803 GCA_031407585.1 Planctomycetota bacterium
GTCGCGAAGCTCCACCCGCGGCTTCCAGCCGTCGAGCAGCTTGGCCGCGAGCGTGATGTCGGGCGCCTGCCCCCAGATTTTCGTGGGGTGGGACTTCTCGTAGTGAATCTCGATCGGCTTCCCCGAGATCTCGATGATCAGGTCCGCGATTTGGCTGATCGACACCAGGTCGGCCGTGCCGAGATTGTACGGGCCGACCTGCTCGGACGACTCCAGCTTCTCGACGCTCGTGAGGATGGCCCGCACGACGTCGTCGACGTAACAGTAGGTGCGCGTCTCCTGCCCCGTGCCGAGCACGCGAAAGGGGGCGAGCTCCGGATATTTCACCGCCCGGTGGCAGAAGACAGGGATCACCGAACCGGTCGCGAGCTCATAGTCCTGCCCCGGGCCGTAGGCGCCGACGATTCGCGCGATCGCGGTGCGGAACTTGTGCCCCTCGATGAGCGCCGCGGCGATGGCCTGCTCGCCCATAAGCTTGGCCCAGCCATAGGTCAGCGTGGGGTTGGCGGGATACGCCTGGTCTTCGCGAATCAGCGGCGCCTCGATCTGCATCTGCAGTTCGATCGGGTAGACGTGGGCGCTCGAGGCGTAAAAGTAGTGCGGGACTTTGGCCTCGATGACGCCCTCGAGCACATTGGCGTCCATCCGCAAGTTGCTGTGCATCACCTCCATGGGTCGCTTCGTGTAGAAGCCGATGCCGCCGACCTTCGACGCGAGGTGGAACACGACGTCGACGCCCTCACACGCTTTGCGCGCCGCGGCCGCGTCGCGGAGGTCGATCTCCTGCAGTTCGACCTTGGCGAGCGCGTCGCCCAGGTTTTCCTTGCTGCTGCGCTCCAAATTATCGGCGATGCGCACCTTGGCCCCCGCCTCCAGCAGCGAGCGAACGAGAAACGTACCGATGAAGCCGCAGCCGCCCGTGACGAGCGTGCGTTTGCCCTGCCAGTAACCCATGTCCGTCCCCCTCGAATTTCGTTGTCGCTATGCTTTCGCGGCGTGTCGCACGTCGCACGCACTCTGCACGATGCCGAACATCCGCTTCGCGATGCGGCTGATGTCGAATTCGTTCTCCGCGTACGCCCGCGCGGCCTGGCCCATTTTCGCCTTGAGCTGCGGGTCGTCGATGAGCCGCAGCACCGCGTCGATGAACGCCGCGTCATCCCCCACGGGAATCGCGAAACCGCCGCCGCTCTCCTGAATCACCTTCGCCGCCCGGTTGACCATCGGCACCGCGGCCACCTGCGGCCGAGCCGAGCAGAGGTGGCTCAGCACCTTGCCGGGCACTGAGAACTCGCCGGCCGACACTTCGAGCAGCGCCAGCAGCACATCGGCCGCGGCGAGCACTTGCGGCAATTGATCGTACGGCTGATAGGGCAGTAGCACCACATTGGCGAGCCCCGTTTCGGCCTTGCGTTTTTCGAGATACCGCGAGCCGACGCCCTGCGAGATGACGATCACCCGCGCCTCGGGCCGCGAGCGCAGCCGCTCGGCGAGCATCACGAGCGTCTCGGGGTTGTGCTTCGTGCCGAGCGTGCCGGAATAAATCAGGTTCGTGGTCTTATCGAGTCCCTGGCTGCGCGACCAGTCGTTTTCCTTCGGCAGGACAGGCAGCTCCTCCAGCGGCGGCCAGAGGGGCACGACCTCGACGCGATCCATGGCGACGCCCCAGCTCTCGACGGCGGGGGCGAAGCCTTCGGAAATGAGAATGATCTTGTCGCTGGCGCGGAGCAGCTTCTTCTCGAGGTGCATGTAGTAGCTGCCGACCGCGGCGCCGATCACCGGGATCTTGCCCCGCAGCGCCGCGTTGACGGCCAGACCGTAGACGTCCATCACCCAGAACACGAACGCGATCCCCGCGCGCCGGCAGTCGCGGATGAGCCGGGCTTGCGGAAAGAGCGGCGTGTTGCCGGAGAGCACGACATCGGGCTTAAACTGGAGAATCCGCGCCGACGCCCGGCGACCGTACTCGATTTCCTGCAACTGCCGCCGCACGTAGGTGTGCTTCTGAAACGGCTTCGAGAGGAACACGCCTTCGCTCTGAAACGTCGGCGGATCGGCGGCCTTGCGCTCCAGATCGCCGCGCGGCGTCTCGAACGAACCCGCGTAGAGGTGCAGCACCTCGTGGCCCTGCCGGGCGAGCTCGCGGCTCATGTAGATCTGGCCCGGATGGCCGGCGTAATCGTGAACGACGATGCGCATGAGCGAGAGCAGGGGGCGGGGAGCACGGAGCGGGGAGTGACGGAAGGCGGGCGGCGCGTGTTAGAACTGGGTGAGCACCGTGTTGCGGGCGTTCTTGCGATTGGCGCGGTACCAGTCGACCGTCTGCTGCAGCCCGTTGGCCAGCGAGGTGTCGCACTTGAAGCCGATCTTCGACTCGGTCGTCGCCATGTCGAGCACGCGGCGGTCCTGCCCTTCGGGCCGGTCGGTCAGCCATTTGATCTTGCCGTCGAAGCCGGTGATCTCGATCAGCGAGTCGACGACCTGGCGGATGCTGTGGTCCTCGCCGCACGCCATGTTCAGCAGCACGGGCTCGTTCACCTTCTCGGCCATCAGGATCATGCCCTCGGCCACGTCGCCGGCGTAGACAAAGTCGCGGGTTGCCTTGCCGGTGCCCCAGACCTCGACCTCGGCCTTGCCGTCGTCGGCGCCTTCGACGAATTTTCGCACCAGGGCCGGAATTACGTGGGCCGCCTCCAGGTCGAAGTTATCGTACGGTCCGTAGATGTTGCCGGGGATTGCCACGAGGATCGGGAACCGGTACTGCCGCCAATAGGCGAACGACTGCACGTGCAGCATCCGCTTGGCGAGCGAGTAGGGGGCGCTGTCGTCCTGGGGGTAGCCGTTCCAGTAGTCGGCTTCCTTAATCGGCAAGGGCGCCGCCTCGGGGTAGCCGCAGCCGGCGCCGGCGGCGATCACCTTCTCGGCGCCCGTCTTGTAAGCGTAGTGCAGGACGTGGGCGCCCATCATCAGGTTGCGGTAGAAGAAGTCACCCGGGAACGCCTTATTCGCGCCGAGTCCGCCGACGTAGCCGGCGAGGTGGAACACGACGTCGGCAGGATGTTCTTCGTACAGGCGGATCGTGTCCGCTTCGGTCACGAGGTCATAGTCGCGGCTTCGCACCGCGTACACCTCGGCGCAGCCGCGCGACTTGAGGTGCTCGACTACGTGGCTGCCCAGAAAGCCGCCGCCGCCGGTGACCAGGACGCGCTTGTTCTTCAACGATGACATCGAATGTTCCTTCAGATCGCGAGTCAGTTTATTTGGTGGTTGGTCGTTCGCTGCAATCAGCGTTGAACATGCACTTCTCGGCAATGGCCACGATGACGTGCCCCATGGCCGTGTGGCATTCCTGAATGTGTGCGGTCTTGTCCGAAGGAGCGCAGAGGGCCAAGTCGACCGTGCCCTTCATCGTCCCGCCGCTGCGGCCGGTAAAACCGACCGTACGGATGCCGATCTGCTTCGCTGTTTCCAGCGCCGCGAGAATGTTTTTCGAGTTGCCGCTGGTGGTGTACGCGAACAGCAAGTCACCCTTGCGACCGATCGCTTCGAGCTGCCGCGAAAAAACCGAGTCAAACCCGTAATCGTTGCCGCGAGCGGTGATGAACGACGAATCGACGGTCAGCGAGATCGCCGGCAGCGCCTTCCGCGGAAAGTCCTGCGACAGCACGCTGGTGAACTCCGCCGCGATGTGCTGCGACTCCGCCGCGCTGCCGCCGTTGCCGCACAGGAGCAGCTTACCCCCGGCGGCAAACGTCTCGGCGATCCAGTGCGCAACCGTCACCAGGTCCGCTGCGTGTTCGTCG
>JANOIK010000996.1:0-2329 GCA_031407585.1 Planctomycetota bacterium
GCCGGCCGTCGACGACGAGCACGTTTACGTCGCCTGGAGACGCGGCGACACCGTGATGCTCGCGGCGATGACGCATGGCGGCGACGCGGTGTGGGAGCGCGAGGTCGCCCATCTCACCGAGGGGTGGGGCTTCGGCGCCTCTCCGGTCGTCGTCGGCGACGTCGTCGTGCTCGGCAACGACACGAACGACGAAGCCGACAGCGCGATCTATGGATTCGATCGTCGCACGGGGGACCAGATCTGGCGCACGCCATGCAAATCGGCCAAAACCACGTTCGCGGCGCCGCTCGTGTGGGAGTCGCCCGACGCGGGTCCGCTGCTGGTGTTCGCGACGATGGAATCGGGGCTCTCGGCGTACGATCCCAAGACCGGCCGCAAAGTGTGGAACGCGTTCACCTCGGAGTTGCCGGATCGGTGCGTCAGCTCGCCCGTCATGGTGGGCGATCTCGTGCTCGTCTCCTGCGGCTCGGGTAACAACGGCCTGCACCTGCTGGCGGCGAAACTGACAAGCGCCGCCGAGCCGCCGACTGAGGTCTACCGGCTGGACCAGAGCGTCCCGAACATTCCCACGCCCATCGTTGCAGGCAACGTGACAATCTTGTGGCACGACGGCGGCGTCGTCACGGCGGTCGACGGCTCCACGGGGGAAGTCCACTGGCGCAAGCGCGTGGGAGGGAAATTTCACAGCTCGCCGATCCGCATCGGCGACCGCATTTTCGGCATCTCGCTGGACGGCGAGGTGATCGTGCTCGCGGCCGGCAAAGAGTACGAGCTGATCGCTCGCAACTCGCTCGACGAACCGGTGACCGCGACGCCCGCCGTGGCCGACGGCCGGTTGCTCATTCGCACGGAGCAGTCGCTTATCTGCCTGGGGGGCCCGTCTCCCGGAGGGCAGCCATGAGCGGCGCCGCGGCCGAACGTCGCCGCCTCGAGGCGCTCGCCCGGCCCGCGCTCCAGCAGCTTCAGCTCGCGAAGCTCAACGACCTGCTTGCCGCGCTGCGCGAGCAGAATCCGTTCTACGCGGCCAAACTGCAAAGCAGCCCGCGGCGGCTCGATCGCGTCGAGCAACTCGCTGAGCTGCCGTTTACCACCAAGGACGAGCTGGCCGAGGCCGGCGCTGATGCTACGCTCACCTTCCCGCCGCGAGATTACGTGCGGTTCCATCAAACCTCGGGCACCCACGGCCGTCCGCTGCCGGTGTTCGATACGGCCGCCGACTGGCAGTGGTGGATCGACTGCTGGCAGTTCGTGCTCGACGCGGCCGAGGTGACGGCCGACGACCGCGCGATGCTCGCGTTCTCGTTCGGCCCGTTCATCGGCTTCTGGAGTGCCCACGATGCGCTCGTCGCTCGCGGAGCGCTGGCGATTCCCAGCGGCGGCATGAGCTCGCTCGCCCGGCTGGAGCTGCTGGACCGCACCGCCGCGACGGTCCTGTGCTGCACGCCCAGTTACGCGCTGCGGCTCGCGGAGGTTGCCGCGGAGCACAAAATCGGCCTGCACAACTTTGCCGTGCGGGCGATCATCGTCGCAGGCGAGCCGGGCGGGTCGCAGACTGCCGTACGTGCGCGCATCGAAGCGGCCTGGCAAGCACGCGTCATCGACCACGCCGGCGCCACCGAGGTCGGCGCCTGGGGTTACGCCGACGCCGATCGCCGCGGGCTCCACATCGTAGAGTCGGAGTTCATCGCGGAATTCCAGTCCGTGGAAACCGGCGCCCCTGCCGCGCCGGGCGAGCTCTCCCACCTCATCCTCACGCCGCTGGGGCGCCGCGGAATGCCCGTGCTGCGCTACCGCACGGGCGATCTCGTGCGTCCCTCGTGGCCCACGAGCGGGTCGAACCGGTTCGTGCTGCTCGAAGGCGGCGTCATCTCGCGGGCCGACGACATGCTGATTATTCGCGGCGTGAACGTGTTCCCCAGCGCCATCGACCAGATCGTGCGCAGCTTCCCCGAGGTCGTCGAGTATCGCGCGACCGCCTGCAAGCGCGGCGAGATGGACGAACTGGTCGTCGACGTCGAGGATCACCTGGGTGCGCCAGAGCGGATCGCGGAGGAGTTCATGCTACGGCTGGGGCTCGCCGTCGCGGTGCAGTTGGCCGAGCCGCGCTCGCTGCCGCGATTTGAGGGAAAGGGGCGGCGGTTGATTGACGCGAGAGAACGAGGCGTTTCGCGAACCGTTAAATGATTCGATCGCAATAGCCCTGGGCGCGAGCCCAGGGTTCAACCCCACGGCTTGCGCCGGGGGCTATTAGATTTGCTTTGTATCGTTGAGAAACTATGACGCACGCCGCACCGACGCCGTTGGAATTGAAGCTCGTTAGCCCCGAAAC
>JANOIK010001018.1:0-2144 GCA_031407585.1 Planctomycetota bacterium
CCTATCAAAGTCAGGGCCTCGACGGTGCGCCTAGCTTGGCGAACAGCTCGTCCAGCGCGGCGTGGTGGTCGGCCGAAGCGGGGCGGAACGCGTTGCGTCGCCTGAGCTTCGACTCGCCGTCGCCCGGGACGGCCGGCCGCGGAAGATCAGCCGCGGCGAATTGGCGCCAGCTTGGGCCACTCGGCGATGGTCCCCCGAGCGATGCCAGCATCGGACTGGCGTCCGAACTCGGGAGCGCTGCGGCAGCGCTGTCGATCGGTTGCCCAAACTGCTGGCGCCAAATCGCCAGGTCATCGGCGAGGACGTTGCCGTCGTAGTCCGCATCGCCCATTCCATGCGTGGCCGAGGCGAACGTTCCCAGCCCGCGCTGCCAGCGTAAGAGGTCGTCGCCGTCGACGTCGCCGTCTCCGTCGAAGTCGGCGCTCGACGTCGGTCGCTGGATGACTAGTTCGACATTGTCGAAGCGAACAGCCGACTCGATGCCGTTGCCGGCGCCGTCGAGAATGCGAAACGTGAACGTGGTGACGACGCCGCCCAGGGGCAGCGCGTACGCGGCGCGGCGGTTTCGGACGAAGCCCGCGGTGACTTGCGCCAGCGGCAGGACATCGATCACGAAATTGCCGACCAACACCTGCAATTGGTCATCGGGCTGCGTGGGGTCGTTGTCGTTGACCCAGTAGTCGTACTCGACGGCAGCGGTGAACCTTGGGAAGTACAGCGGGTTGTGCCGGCGGAAATAGTCGTCGCCTCCGGAGTTCAGCTCGACGTACAGATCGGCGCCGCCGCCGAGCGGGCCCGATCCGCCGCCGCCGTGGGATTCCCATCCCGGCAGCGCATCGCTGAAGAATCCGTCGCTGCCCACTGACATGTCGCCGTCCACGACCGTGGGAATGGCTCCAGCTTCGATCTTGGCGCCGGTCACAGGGAGATCCGCCTGGCTGGCTCCGCCGATCGTGGTGAAGGCAAAGCCCGTAGCGCCGCGCGCGGGCACGCCGGAAGCGCCCCACCACGCCTCAGGAAAATCGACGTCGCCGTCGTGATTCCGCTGGGCGCCGCTGAACCCCGTGTAGTTCGCCGCGAACGGCTCCGTGATCGTCCCGTAGTACCACGAATGGACGTCGCTGTGCTCCGTCCCGGAGCCGCCGTTTTCCAACACGGGCGTGGGGATCTGAAAATTGAACGCCCCGTCGGCAACCACGCCGTCGAAGTCGAAACTTGCGGGCTCGTAGGAGTTGTCGTTCTGGAAATAGTTGTCCGCGAAACGCACGTTGTCGTAGGTAAACACGCGGCTGTTCTGCGACGGACTCGTGGCTACGTACCCGGGATCGTTCATCGGCGCGGCGGGGTGGGCGTCGAGCGTGGTCACGTGGTCGATCGTCAGCTCGCCGAAGTAGTGGTCGAACCGCGCAGCGACAAGGGAATTGAGCACGGCGCCGCGGCTGTGGCCAATGAAGTGGAAATCGAGCAGCCCGGCGCCCCCGCCGGCGGAGCGAGCCGCGTCGAAGAAGCTTTGCGCGTGCAGGCCGCCAGGGAGGTAGTCGTTCACGGCGACGAGGCTCGCGAACAGGTTGTCCGCGGCGGCTTCGAGCCAGCCGTCAGCGAATCGGCCGGAGTCGGACGCCCAGTCGTAGATTAGCACGATGTGGTCGGCGAGCGTGTTGGTGTTCGTCCATGCCGCGTTGCCCACGGCCTGCCACTGGCCGGTGGTGGGGTTGTGCTGAAACAGGCTGCCGACGTTGCGAGCGGTCGCGGCGCCGTCGGCCCGATCGAGCACGGCCTGGCCCATCGCGACCGTCCAATCGGGCAGGCCGCCGAACACCTGGGCGCCGTGCGTGATGACCGTCACGCCCGCAACGAGGAGGCGACGGTCTTCGAGCAGTTCGAGACCGAGCCGGCGGCCATTCGATGCATTGGAGAGTACGCGAGAAAGCATGGCGGCAGTATACGCGGCGAGGCGATTCTTGCCTCGACATCGGCCGGGCTGCTGCTACTGCAGGGAAAGCATCCACTCGTCGCCGTCGCGGAGTTCGAGCACCGCTGGCCCGGAGAGAAGTTGGCCGTCGAAGTGAATCGCCCAACGAATCGCAGTGCTTTCGATCGACTCGTACGACCCCGCATCGACTCGCTGCACGTCGCCCCGATCG
>JANOIK010001030.1:0-1724 GCA_031407585.1 Planctomycetota bacterium
CAGGATGCTGCCCGAGCCGGTGATTGTTTGGCCGCCAACGGCCGTGACCGCGCTACCCGCGGCGCCCGTTCCGTCCAGCGCCGTCCCGCTGGCGATCATCACTTGCGGCGCGGCGCCCAGCGAATTGGCGTTGGCGACGGCTAGCGAGCCGCCGTTGATGACGATGGGCGCACCGATGCTGTTGGCGCCGGACAATTTCAGTTGCCCCGCGCCGGTCTTGGTGAGTCCGCCGGCGCCGGTCATGGCGCTGAAGATCTCGCCGTCGATCCCTTTCGTTTCGGCCGTCATGCCGCCGGCGCCGAGCGCGATGGGAACCGAAACTCGAGGAACACCCGTGAAGCGAAGCGTCGCGTTGTCGAGCGCCATCGAAGCGGCCCCGCCGCCTGAAGTGATCGTGCCGGTTTGCAGCGTGGCATTGCTCACCGCGAGCGACCCGCTGAACCCGGGTGACGAAACAACGACCTGCCCCGCACTCACGGCGCCGCCGGTCACCGCCAGCGAACCGGCGCCCGTGGCGCCGATTGTTAGGGTGTCGAACACGTCGAGCGTTCCGCCGGAGACGCCGCCCGCGCCGTCCAGCGAGAGCCGCCGCGCGAACGCCTGGCCTGCAGCGTGCGTGAATCCGCCGGTGAAAACCGCCGTGTCCGCGAGCGTGGGAACCGTGCCGCCCCAGGTGGCGCCGCTAGTCCACGCCCCGCCGGCCGAGTTCTTCGTCACGCCGTTGGCGCCCAGCTCGTTGGTGTATTGCTCCAACCGCGTGTAACCGCCGCTGAGAGTCTTCCAGTCCGTCGCGTTCGCGGGATTCAGGCCATTGGCCGTTTCCCAGTTGTCGGAGATACCGTCGTTGTCGGCATCGGTGAAGCGGGCACGGGGCTTCAGATACTGCGCGCCGGTTCCGTAGTTGGGAAACAGGTCGGACTCCCGCACGATCACCCCGCCGAATGTGCCGTAAGAGGCCACCTCGGAAACGAGACGCGTGTCGACGGCGTCGCGCGTGATCTTCGGGCCGATGTTCTCGATCAAATATGCCACGGCCTGCTGCGCCGTCATCGAAGCCGTGGTGGGGAACGCGTGCCGCGTGGCGACGACGTCCGAGGGAGAGTACGCGCTCGCGGGGATGAGCGCCCCATCGAGCACGCCGTCGCGATCGCCGTCCAGCCAGTTGTCGTTGGCGTAGATGTGGAACGACAACGTCCCGTCGGTGAACGCCCCGCCGCTGCCGAGCGGCCCCCGAATGAAGTAATTGCCTTCCACGTTGGCGTTCGACGTCCCCGTCGTGTCGCCCATGATGTATCCGTGCTCGTCCCACCCGTAGACGACATTATTGATGAATTCGTTGTTCTCGCGGACCTTGGGGTTGCGCGTCACATGGTCGGCGTACAAGCTCTTGATGACGCTGACGCGGCCGCCGCCGCTGGGAATCATCAAGCCGCCGGTGCTGTGACCGACGACGTCCAAGCCCTGGCCGACGATCGTGTTCTGGATCGTGATATTGTCGATGGTCTGGCCCGAATCCACGTTGATGTCGAACGTGCCGTCGACGCCCCAGGTCACCGACATATGGTCGAAAATCATGTTCGATCCGCGGGCGATCGAAGCGGCGTCCTCGCGCCCCATGGTCGAGGTGCCACGGATCCCCCAGTGCCGGCTGATGAGATTGTGGGAATTGGTGAACGACAAGCGATTGCCGTACACCTGAATGCCGCCGGGCGCCGTCTGGCCGG
>JANOIK010001031.1:0-1944 GCA_031407585.1 Planctomycetota bacterium
CAGGATGCTGCCCGAGCCGGTGATTGTTTGGCCGCCAACGGCCGTGACCGCGCTACCCGCGGCGCCCGTTCCGTCCAGCGCCGTCCCGCTGGCGATCATCACTTGCGGCGCGGCGCCCAGCGAATTGGCGTTGGCGACGGCCAGTGATCCGCCGTTGATGGCGATCGGCGCACCGATGCTGTTGGCGCCGGACAATTTCAGTTGCCCCGCGCCGGTCTTGGTGAGTCCGCCCGGGCCGATGATGGCGCTGAAGATCTCGCCGTCGAGCCCTTTGGTTTCAACCGTGACGCCGCCGGCGCCCAGGGCGATGGGCACTGAAACGCGGGGAACCCCGGTAAAGCGGAGCGTCGCGTTGTCGAGCGCCATCGAAGCGGCCCCGCCGCCTGAGGTGATCGTGCCGGTCTGCAGCGTAGCATTGTTCACCGCGAGCGACCCGCTGAACCCGGGCGACGAAACGACGACCTGCCCTGCACTCACGGCCCCGCCGCTCACCGCCAGCGAGCCAGCGCCCGTAGCGCCGATTGCTAGGGTGTCGAACACATCGAGCGTTCCGCCGGAAACTCCGCCGGCGCCGTCCAGCGAGAGCCGCCGCGCGAATGCCTGGCCTGCAGCGTGCGTGAATCCGCCGGTGGAAACCGCCGTGTCCGCGAGCGTGGGAACCGTGCCGCCCCAGGTGGCGCCGCTAGTCCACGCGCCGCCGGCCGAGGTCTTCGTCACGCCGTTGGCGCCCAGCTCGTTGGTGTATTGCTCGAGCCGCGTGTACCCGCCGCTGAGAGTTTTCCAGTCGGTCCCGTTCGCGGGATTCAGGCCATTGGCCGTTTCCCAGTTGTCGGAGATACCGTCGTTGTCGGCATCGGTGAAGCGGGCACGGGGCTTCAGATAGGCGGGATTGGTTCCGTAATTCGTAAACAGGTCGGACTCCCGCATGATCACGCCGCCCAATGTGCCGTAGGACGCGACCTCGGAAACAAGGCGCGTATCGACCGAGTCGCGCGTGATCTTCGGGCCCACGTTCTCCATCACGTGCGCCACGGCCTGCTGCGCGGTCATGCTCGGCGTCGTGGGGAACGCGAAGCGGGTGGCCACGATGTCCGTCAGGTCCGCCGGGAGCGAGCCCGAGCCCGGATATCCCGCAAGAGTTGCGGGGATGAGCGAACCGTCGAGCACGCCGTCGTGGTCCCCGTCCTGCCAGTTATCGTTGGGATAAATGTGAAAGTCCGCGTTTCCGCTAGAGAACGCCGAGCTGCCGTCGGCCGGACCTTCAATGAAATAGTTGCCCTCGGCGTTGACGTGCGATACGCCCGAGCTGTCGCCGCCCATGATATACGCGGCCGTCGTCCAACCGTACACGACGTTGTTGATGAACTCGTTCTCGCCCTTCACCTTGGGGTTACGCGTGTCGTTGTCGATGTACAGGCTCTTGATAACGCTCGTGCGCCGGCCGTCGCCCGGCTGCATCAGCCCGCCCGTGCTGTGGTTGAGGTTGTCGAGGCCCTGCCCGACGATCGAGTTCTGGATCGTCAGGTTGTCGATCACCTCTCCGGAGTCGGGGTTGATGTCGAACGTGCCGTCGCCTCCCCAGGTGATCGACATGTGGTCCCAGATCATGTTCGTGCCGCGCACAAGCGACGCGGCGTCATTGCGCCCGGCCGCGGAGCCCATGCGAACGGCCCAGTGCCGGCTAACGAGGTTGTTGGCGCCGTGAAACGCCACGCGGTTGCCGTACACCTGAATGCCGCCGGGCGCCGTCTGCCCCGCGATCGTGATGTTGCTCGCGACCGTCACCACGCTCGTGAGGTTGACGATGCCGCCGACGTCGAACACGACAAACCGGTTCGACGCGCTCAGCGCGTCGCGCAGCGAACCCGTGCCGCTGTCGTTGAGATTGGTGACGTGGTAGACGGTCGCCGACGCGAGACTGGTCCGCGCGCCGGTTGCGAACCG
>JANOIK010000885.1:0-1727 GCA_031407585.1 Planctomycetota bacterium
CGGCGGCGCTGGCCGCGGAAGTCGCGATGC
The DNA here is from genome assembly GCA_031407585.1 of Planctomycetota bacterium. Lineage (GTDB taxonomy): Bacteria > Planctomycetota > Planctomycetia > Pirellulales > Lacipirellulaceae > Lacipirellula. The sequence goes on from JANOIK010000885.1 coordinate 31, forward strand.
ACCGCGTAGCTGAGCTGCAGCGAGTGCTCGGCGCGGGTGATGCCGACGAACGCGAGCCGCCGTTCCTCCTCGAGCTGCTGGTCGTCGTTGATGCTCCGCTCGTGCGGGAGCAGCCCTTGCTCCAGGGCGATCATATAGACCGAGGGAAACTCCAGCCCCTTCGCGGCGTGCAGAGTCATCATCGTGACCTTATCGCTCTCGGCCTGCCACTCGTCGGTTTCGTTGACCAGCCAGGCGTTTTCGAGGTACTCCTCCAAATGGCCGCCCCCCGGGTGGGCTTCGTCGAACTGGCGGGAGTCGGTGAGCAGTTCCTCGATGTTGGCGAGGCGGTTGAGATCCTCTTCGCTGTCGCCCACTTCGAGCGTCTCGCGGTACTTGGTTTCGGCGAGCACCGTGCCGAGGATTTCCTCGAGCGGCGCCGCGGCGAGCTGGCTGAAGCGGTCGATCATCGCGGCGAAGTCGAGCACTTTTTTCGCCGTGCGGGCATTGAGGCCCTCGATCTTCGCGGCATGGCGGCACGCCTCCAGAATCGGGATGCCTTGGATGTAGGCGAACTCGCCGACGCGGTCGATCGTTTTCTTGCCGATGCCGCGGGTCGGCGTGTTTATCGTGCGGAGCACGGCCTGGTCGTCGCGCGGGTTGTTGATGAGCTGGCAGTAGGCCAGGACGTCCTTGATCTCCTTGCGCTGGTAGAACTCCTGGCCGCGGATCATTTGGTAGGGGACGGCGAACTCGCGGAGAGCGCGCTCAATCGTGCGCGACAGGGCGTTCACGCGGTAAAAGATGGCGAAGTCGCGCGGGCGGCGCGTGCCGGCGGAAATCTCGTCGGAGATCTGCTCGGCGATGCCGCGGGCTTCGTCATCCTGCGTGGCGTACTCGACCAGCCGCACGGCGGGGCCCTGCTCGTTCTCGGTGAATAGCGCCTTGGCTTTGCGGCGCAGGTTCGCGCGGATGAGCTGGTCGGCGACCCGCAGCACGCTCTTGGTGCTGCGGTAATTCTGCTCCAGCCGCACGACCTTCACGGCGGGGAAGTCGGACTCGAACTGCAAGATGTTGTTGATGTCGGCGCCGCGCCAGCCGTAGATGGACTGGTCGGGGTCGCCCGTGGCGGCGAGGTTGGGGTGGTCGACGCTGAGGGCCCGCAGCATGACGTACTGGGCGTGGTTCGTGTCCTGGTACTCGTCGACCAGCACGTAGCGGAAGCGGTCGTCGAGTTCGGCCCGTACTTCGGCGTTCTGATAGAGCAGGTTGGCGACGTGGAGCAGCAGGTCGTCAAAGTCGACGGCGCTGGAGGCGAGGAGCCGCTGCTGGTAGGCGGGGTAAACGGCGGCCACGACGTGGCTCAGCGGGCTGCCGACGCGGGGCTCGTATTTTTCGGCGGTGATGAGTTTGTTTTTGGCGGCGCTGATGGCGTTGGCGATGCGCTCGGGCGTGTAGTGGGCGGTGCGGATCTTGCCGGCCTCGATGACGCGGCGGAGCGTGGCGCGGGCGTCGTCGGCGTCGTAGATGGTGAAGTTCGGCTGGAGGCCGACGAAGCTGGCGTACTCGCGGAGCAACCGGGCGCCGAAGCGGTGAAAGGTGCTCACCCACACGCGCTCGCCGGGGGCGAGGTCGTGGACGCGGTTGCGCATCTCCTCGGACGCTTTGTTTGTGAACGTGAGGGCGAGGATTTGCCGTGCCCGGACGCCTTCGCGAAG
>JANOIK010001090.1:0-2865 GCA_031407585.1 Planctomycetota bacterium
GTCATCCGGCTGCGGATCAGCGTCGATAGTTTCATCGGGGACGACCGGCGGCGCGGTCGCCGTCACGATCGGATCAACGGCAGGCTCAATCACGACGGGTTCTGACGCCGTTGGCTCGAGCTGCGCGGGCTCGGGGTGAACTGGATTCTCGTCCGGCGTTTGAGCCGGCGCGACAACAAGCGGCTCCTCGGTGATCGACTCGTCGTCCACCCGCGGCGCGACAGCTTGTGTCGAAGCTGGCGCGCCCACCGAGTTCGTCGCCGGCGGCGCGACCGGTGGCTCGGAACGCAGAAGGGTCAGTGCAGCGGCGACGAGCGCGGAGCCCAAGAGCGCGCTACCCACGCCGATCGCAACCAGCTTGACGGTGCTGAGCCCAGTCGCTGCAGGCTTCGCCATCGCTGCCGTCGGCCGCACGGTTTGCGGCGTTAGGCTCGGGGCCGCCGCGGTTGATTCCAAGTCGGCGCCAATGTCGGCAACATCTTCAAACGAGTTGCTCGCCAGGGAGACATCCGGAGCGATCGTTTCGAAAGCGCTCGGCGTCACGGCCACCGTTGCAACACTCGCCGCCGCCTCGGCGCCGCCGTGACCCGCGGGCGCCGCGACCTGCACCATGCTGCCGCACTTGGGGCACCCTAGAATCTGCCCGATCAACGACGCGCTGCGCACCGTCAGCCGCGCTTGGCACGTCACGCAGGTAATCTTGAAGGGAGACACGGGGGGAAGCTGTTATCTATTAGCTGTTAGCCATTAGCCAGAGGGGATAATGGCAGGAGTTGATCTGTTCCGGTTCTGGCTAAGAGCTAATAGCTAACGGCTAACAGCTCCTCCCCCAAGTATAACCAATCACTCCCCCCAACCGCCAAATACGGCCGGCAATGCGAGGCCCGATTTGCGGGCCGCGGCGCGCGTCGTGACGATCATCCGGCCCCCGCCCTCCGCCGCGGGGTCGACCAGATAGACCAGCTTCTGCCGCGGATCGGACGGTCCCTCGGCTGTGCGATCGGGGTTCGCCAGCCGTAGAATCTCGACCAGAATCTCGCCGGCAGGCCGGTCGTGCAGGTCGAGTGCGAGCGATTGGTTCTGCGTGATCCCCTCGGCCTGGAGCGCCGAGCCATCGATGGCGATCGTCACGCCGATGTCCTCGGCGAGCAGTTCGAGCGCCCGCTGGAGCGTCTCTTTGGGAAACGCCAGCGAGGTCAAAGTCGCGAGTCGATCCTCGATGCTCCTCTGGGGTGCCATGCCCACGTCCTCGTGGGCATGCTGACCCGCCGACTGAGTTAGCAACAACTCCGCGCCCATGAGCAAATTGTGCCCCGCCGTCGCGGGCAGGTACGCGCGCAGGACGGCATGCCTATTTGCTTCGCCACAGCGGGTGAACTCGACGAGCTTGCCGAGCATCGCGGGAAAACGTGCGAGCACCTGCCCCCCGTAGTCGGGCCACGTTTGCGACTCGATCGCCGCAGCAACGCCTTCGCCGCCCTCGGCCACCCGCGACCGCAGCGTCGTTGCGAGCCATCGCGGCGAGTTCGATAGCGCCGGCGTGGCGCGCAGCTCGACGAAAAAGCTGTCGCCCCAGTGGATGCTCAGCGCCGCGGCGGTCGCATCGTTCCGCAGGAGCGCGGCCAAGGCGTCGCGCAATGGCGCCGCCTCCCCCTCAACCAAATGCAAACCGCCCGCGGCGAGAAATTTCGCACTGAGAATCACCGTTGCCGTGCGATCGGCGTCGCTCAGATCGACAAGACTTTCGATGTCGCGTGCCAGCAGCGGGGCGCCCTCGGATTGGATGAGTTCCTCGACCATCGCCGCAGGGCACACGATCAGCGGGCGGCTCGCGTTTCCCTCGACCGCCGGCGCGAGGAACCACGCCCGGTCGCCATCCGCCAAGTACGCACGCCCGTCACTGTCGTGCGGCCGCGCATCGGAGCGCCGGCGAGCCAATTCCGCGTCACTCCATGGCTCGAGCAGCATCACCTTGAGGCACGCGTCCAGCGATCCGTCGCGCGCCACGACAACCGATACGAGCACTGCGTTGATCTCCGCGAGGCTGGCGCCGGTGAGCGATTCCAGTTGAGCAACCGCGCCTGCGCCCCACGGCCCCAGCGCGGCGAGCGCCTTTTCGCCTTCGGGATGCGCAGCAAGCGCCGCCGGCCGCAGGTGCACGAGGCATTGCGTCCCGGCGGGCACATAAGCGAGTGGTATCGGCTGCCCCTCCGTCGGCGAAATCCAGAGCAACTTGCCCGCAGGATCTTCGACGAGCTGCTCACGGCCTTCATTGCTCGCTCGATCTGCCGTGGGATCCGCCGCGGGTGTCCCTTGCAACGCCTTTCGCCGTTCCCACGCCTCCGATGTTGCCCGGGCGCGCTCTCTCGCGGGCTCGTGAATGCGGGCATCGCGGAGAACCAACCAAATAAGTCCGCCGTTAAATAGGAGGCAGACGATCACGAATCGCGTTAGTGTGAATCGACGATCGAACATAAGGTGGTCTGAACGGTCGATTGGCTGTCCGCCGGGGTCGGGGACGACCCGGCTCGCCTTGGAGGGCGAGCTTGCTTGTCCCTTGATTGCCCTCGCCGTATTATCGACGCCACGGGGTTTGTCGCCAATCCATCGTCGTTTTGGTGCGTGATTGGGAAACCCCGCGGCTTGCGCCGGGGGCTATTTTCTATCTGATTGCCGCGCACGTTTCGACTTCGACCACTCACCTCTCACCGCTCACGCACGCATCATGAATTCTTTTGAGGCCACCGCTCACTACTTCAACCGCGCCGCCGACCAGCTCAATCTGAGCGACGGCATGCGGCGGTTGCTCTCCGTGCCGAAACGTGAGATTCAGGTCGAGGTGACGATCGAGCTCGACAACGGCGA
>JANOIK010001108.1:0-5120 GCA_031407585.1 Planctomycetota bacterium
TTGGCGTCGTTCCAGGTTTCGGGATCGCGGAAGCCGACGCCCACCGCGCGGCCGTCGCGGGCAGCTTGGGCCTGAGCCTGGGCGAACAGCGACACAAGCTGCCGCGAGGCCTCCCGGATCTTGCGCGAGTCGTTGTTCGGCGAGATCGCCGGCAGCACCGCCGCGAGTAGCGTCACGAGAATGACGATCGTTACCAACAGCTCGATGAGCGTGAGGCCGCGGGCGTTCGAGTTGTGGCGGTTAATGACCATTGTCTTAAAAAACCATGCGTGCGGCGCACTTCGCCGCGTGGGATCAATACTCGATGAGGTGGTTGGTGATGTTGTCTTTGGTCGAGAATTCGCTGTCTGGGTCGATCTCGCCTGGTTGGAGATCAAACTGATTGACGACATAGGGATCGAGCGGGTGATCGGCTGACCCGTAAAACGCCATTGCCGATCCCTCGTCGGGCCCCCCTGAGAAGATCAAAGGAACAAGTCGGTAGGCGGTAAATCGTGAGGAGTTGGGCGTCGCGGCAGCTTCCATGCGGTCGCGAAGATTGTCTTTGTAGGTCGCGGCAAAGTAAAACTCCGTCGGGTAATCTCGCAGAAGCGGCGTAATTACCGTTGGTGAATCGCGACGGTAGATGTCGAAGGGGTCGTGGTCTGAGTCGCCCGGCCGCGTACCGTCCGGATTCAGAGGTTGCAAATCCGAAACGACTCCGGACGGCCAACGAATCCAGCCGATCGGGTTGCCCCATCCGTCGATAAACTCGGGTGCTCCATCCTCGTCCGTGTCGGCGAAGTCTTGACTGGTAAAGAGTGTTCTCGCCTCACCGTCGCCCGTTGCAGACATGACAGTCATGTAGAGGCACTCTGCGCTGTTGTTCTCATCCTCGTTGCCGGAGTTGTAATGCCGGGCATAAGACTGAGAGAGGGCAGGCACGCTTGAGAGCACCAACGGCACGTGTATGACGTCATCCCAGCGGTCGGGCATCTCCATCTTCATGAGTTCGCGGAGCGCCAACAGCCGCGCGTCTGCGAGCATCTGGCCGCGCTGGGTGGCGTTGATCGTGTCGGGATACAGATCGTTAATCGCCTTTAAAATGCCCGGCGCCACATCGACGCGGCGGTTCGAGTATGTATCCCACTGTTCGAGCACTAGGCCGCTGATTTTCGCGACGAGCGACTGCGTGCGGCGCTCGCGGGCGTTCTCCATGGCCGCGGCGGCCGTGCCCAGGATGGCCGCGGAGATGATCGCGATGATGACCATCGTGACCAGCAGCTCGATGAGGGTGATGCCGCGGGCGAGGGGGGAGGGGGGAAGGCGGAAGGGGGAAGGCGTGCGGGCGCAGCGGGGGCGTACGGGCCTTCCGCCCTCCGCCCTCCGCCTTCCGCCTTGGCCTTGTTTCCGCATCATCCCTACTCCTGCGAATCGGCGAGCTCGCCGTCGGTGATGTTCGAGAGCGTGTCGGCCACCTCGCCCGTGAACGGGCCCGTTGGAAAAATGGTGTACACAGCGGGATCTTCGCTGCGGTCGATTGCGGGGTAGTCACCCATCGTCGGGCCAACAGCATTATTGAAAGTGCCGGCGCCCCATGAGTCGTCGAGGCCGGCATGCAGGATTTGATATTTATTCTGGTTCGCGTAAATCAAATCCTCTGCAGTTGCGTTCGCGGGCGCGCCGCTGCGAAGTTGCAATAGTGCGAACACTCTCGGCGGGTCAATCGATGGGGCCGGAACGAACGCTGGCATGTCGTACTGGTATGGCTTGTTCCGCGAGCAGTCGAAATAGACGTACGGCCGTTCGGAGCCTTCAGGATAGAACTGCCAGAAGTTGATGCGGCGATCCTGAGCCGGATTGCCGTTCATGCTGATCGAGTATTCGATGATCCGTACATTGTCGAAGTCCAACTCGCCGTCGACCCGTGGGCCAAGGCGCCCCAGTGCGAATTCGTATCCGCCTTGGCGGCTCTCTAGCACTTCGTCACCCACGGTCCCCGTGTCGGCGAACGACGGTCCGCCGGGGCCAGAGATGGGATACTGAGCATCGCTGCTGAACCCGCCGAGCCAGAAGTAGAGCGCTTCGGCGGCGGACATGCCGTTTGGCAAATTCGGCCCGCCAGAGACAAGATTCTGCCCGCAAAGTCCCAAAATCAGCGCCGGCGGTTCCTGGCTCCGCGGAAACGCCTTCTTGAACGCTCCCACGACGTCGCGCTGGGCGAGGGCCGTGGGACTGCCGGCGAGCGGGTTGTTCCCAGGATTGGGGTTCATCGCGTTCGGCGGATACGAGCCGTAGTCGTTTTTGAAGTTCTCAACCGCGCCTGCCATGTTTTTGATTTCCAGGACGATCCGGGCCCGCTTGGCGGCCCGCAGGGCGTTGACCGCGGCGGCGGCGATGAGGCTGGCCAGGACGCCGATGATGGCGATTACGATCAGCAGCTCGGTGAGCGTGAAGCCGCGGGGGCGGAGGGAGCGTCCGCGGCGGCAGAAAGCCGGCGATGGTATCGCCGGAATCGGGTCGGACGGCAGGATCGGCGATGCCATCGCGGAAACGGGGACCGGCGATACCATCGCCGGCTTTATGGTGGTTTGCGGGCCTTGCATGGGGAGAACTCCGGGATTGAGCATGTTTTTTAGTGGGCGGCGTGCTTTTCCGGCCGGAATGGACCATCCGCGCAAAATGAGTCGCCGTGCGTTGTTTCGACACGGCAAAATCGCACGGCCACGCGGCCGAAAAGCAACATTCCCCGCGATTTTCGCGGGCGCAATCCCCTAAGGGAAGAGGGTGGCAAACGGCATGCCGGGGAGGTGGCGGTCAGCGGTCAGCTTTCAGCAGTCAGCCAGAGTGGGCAGGAGTTCGGCCGTCAGATTTGACGCGCGACGCCTCCAGCCTCATCCGCCCTCTCTTGCCTTTTCTGGCTGAAAGCTGATGGCTGACCGCTGACAGCCCTTTTACCCCGACAGGTTATTGATGAGGTCGACCAGCGGAACGAACAGGGCGATGACGATGAAGCCGACCGCTCCGCCCAGGAACAGGATGAGCAGCGGCTCCATGAGCTTTGTGAGGCCGTCGGTGAGCACCGCGACTTCTTCGTCGTACGTGTCGGCGACCTTGTAGAGCATCGTGTCGAGCTCGCCGGTTTCCTCGCCGACGTCGACCATGTTCACGACGATGTCGTCCACCACCCGCTGGCGGTACTTCAGCATGTAGATAAGCAGCCCGATGGGGCCGCCGATGAACGCGAACCAGAAGAACGCGCTCACCGGGTGGAAGCTCAAGCGCGAGTACTCCTTCATCGGCTGGGCGATGGCGTCGCCCTCGCGGATGCGCTCGCTGACCTTGCCGAACATCCGCTCGAACACGGCGTTGCCGGCCGTCTCGCGCGTGATGTTCAGGGCCTCGAGAATCGGCACGCCGGACGCGATCAGCGTGCCGAGGGTGCGCGACGTGCGAGCCATGATGTTCTTTTCGATGAGGTTGCCGAAGATCGGCACCTTCACCACGAACTGGTCCCAGCCCATGCGGCCGGCCTTGAATTTGCGAATCAGCTTCACCGTGAGCCAAATGGCGACCGGGATGCCGGGGATGAGGTACCAGAACTTGGTGCACCAGTCGGCCGTGTTGATCAGGTAGATGGTGAGCGTGGGGAGCGTGAGGTCGAAATCCTCGAAGATGTTCTGAAAGCTGGGCACGATCTTGATCATGATGAACGTCAAGATGCCCACGGCGACGGTGATGACGACGATCGGGTAGATCATCGCGCTTTTGACTTTTCGCTTGAGGGACTCGGACCGTTCCTTGAAGTCGGCGAGGCGCTGGAGGATGACTTCCAGGGCGCCGCCGGCCTCGCCGGCCTTGATCATGTTCACGTACAGGCGGTCGAAGCACTTGGGGCTTTTGGCCATGGCTTCGGAGAGCGTGTCGCCGCCCTCGATCGCCTCGCACGTGTCTTCGAGCGAGTACTTGAGTCGGCCCGGTCTGGCCTGCTCCGCGAGAATGCGCAGCGAGCGGAGAATCGGCAGACCGGCGTCCTGCAGGATGGACAACTGGCGGGTGAAGGCCGTGAGGTGCTTCGATTTGACGCCGCCGAAGACGAAGCCGCGCTTCTTCTTGGCGCCGGTGGACTCGGACTTCTTGCGGGCCTTCTTGACGGAGATCTTCGTGACGAAGTACCCCATCTGCCGAATGGTGGCTTGCGCATCTTCCTCGGTGGCCGCGTCGATCACGTCCTTGATCTCGGCTCCCGTGGAGTCCATCGCCTCGAATTGGAATGTGGGCATGGTGATGAGTCCCGTGCGGTGGGTTGCCCCGCGCTAATCCTGCAAGTGGCCTCGCGGCTCAAGGTAGCGAGTCGCGAGTTACGAGTTTCGAGTGCGGAAGGGGAATTGCCGTTTTTCCCTCCTCACTCGTAACTCGCTACTCGTAACTCGCAACTTCCCCTACGCTTCCAAAATGGTTTCGCGGATGACTTCCTCGGCGCTGGTCGTTCCTTCGAAGCAGGCTTTCATGCCCGCTTCGCGGAGGGTGATCATGCCGTTTCGCTGGGCCGCCTCGCGCAGTTCGTCGGTCGAGGCGTTGCGCATAATCAGCTCGCGGATCTCGTTGTTCATGATCATCAGCTCGAACAACCCGACGCGGCCCTTGTATCCCGTATTGTTGCAATTTTCGCAGCCAGAGCCACGATAAAATTTCTTTCCCTTAAGATCCTCGGGCGAAAGCTCCAGATCGTCCAGAATTTCGCGGCCGGGAACGTACTCCTCGCGGCACTTGGAGCAGACGCGGCGAACCAGCCGTTGGGCCAGAATCGCCTCGACCGTGGCGGTGAGCAAGAACGTGGGCACCCCCATGTCCTTCATGCGGGTCACCGTGCTGGGGGCGTCGTTGGTGTGCAACGTGCTGAACACCATGTGCCCCGTGAGCGACGCCTGCACTGCGATTTCGGCCGTCTCCAGGTCGCGAATTTCGCCCACCAGGATTTTGTCGGGATCTTGCCGCAGGATCGACCGCAGGCAGTGGGCGAACGTGTTGCCGATCGAGGCGTCGATGGGCACCTGGATGATGCCCTCCATGTCGTACTCCACCGGGTCCTCGGTGGTGATGAGCTTGTCCGCGATGTGGTTGAGCTCGTTGAGCGCCGA
>JANOIK010001113.1:0-1705 GCA_031407585.1 Planctomycetota bacterium
CTCGTGACGATGGTCGACGAAGGGGGCAGGGCGGTTCACAAATCGCTTGCACTCACGCGGCTCACCGCGGCGGTCGCGGCGACGGCGCCGAGCGTGGGCGTGTTCTGGGGCCCGGGGCGGCTCGTGCATCCGGTCAGCGGATTTCTCGAGCAGGCGGCGGACGCGAGCCCCGAGCACATGCCGCTGTTCCTGTGGGTCGACTTCCGCGTCGAGCGCACGGACGGCGGCGCGCTGCGACTCTACACGACGGGACTCGACGCGCTGGGAAGTGAGGAGCTGGAGGTCCCGAGGTTCCAGGGCGAGGCGCCGCAACTTGTGAGCTTCGTCTACAACGTCGCCCATTACCAACTCGAACGTCGCAAGCTGATCAACGACGGCGACACGATGGGGCTGACCGAAGACGTCCAAGTGACGGCCCACCGCGGGCCGTCGATGCTCGGCGGGGAGTTGGAAGTCATCCGGTTGGAGTTTGACAAGTAAAGAAACCCTCCGGCTCCCTCCCCTCGGCGGGGAGGGTGGGGGAGGGGGGATGCCCCTAGAAAAGGCGTCGTCAACCGTAGCGCCTCACCCCTCCCTAGCCCTCCCCCTCAAGGGGAGGGGACCGGAGGGGAATAATGGCGAGTCGTCGCTTACTCCTGCTCAGCGTCCGTTTCCGCACTGGCTACCGCCTTATCCGCTTCGCCGGCCCCGCGATAGAACTTCTGCTTCAGCGGATTGCGGGACGTGGTGAGCGGTCCCGGGCTGGCGTCGCCGGTGAGGGCGGCCAGCATCATCTGCAGTTTCGCGTCCATGTCGTCGGCGTAGTGGACCAGCAAGGCCTCGGGCGTCATGGGCGGCTTGGGCGAGCCCCATTCTGCGAGCCGTTGGTGCGACACGATGATGTGCTCCAACCGCAGCAGCTTGTCACCGGTGAAATCGAGCTTCGCGGCCGTCTCACGCAGCATGTCCCGGCCCTGCAGGATGTGGCCGATGAGGGCGCCGCTCGGCGAGTACTCGGCGCCGGTGGCGGTGAGCTGCAGTTCGCGCAGCTTGCCAATGTCGTGCAGCGTGCCGCCGGCGACGACGAGGTCCTTGTCCAGCGGCGGCCGCATCTCGGGGTACGCGGCCGAGTACTTGTCGGCCAGGTACACGCACGTCTGGGCGACGCTCAGCACGTGCTCCAGAAATCCGCCGGCGTAGGCGTGATGGTTGTACGTGGCCGCGGGGAGCTTGAGCAGTAGCTCGCGATTGTCCTCGAGCAATGCCGTAACCAGTCCGGAAACGGATTTGTCCTGGACATGCGCCGTAACCAGCGCGGCCAACTCCTCGAACAGCTCGCGCGGTTCACGCTTCGAGCGCGGCATGCACATCGATGGATCGAACCCGTCGGCGGCGTCGGCCTCGACGACGGCCCGAATGCGGCGAATCTCAAGTTGCGGGCCGAAGCTCGTCTCGCGGTATGCGGCGCGCAGCTTATAGAAAACGCCGATCTCCCACTCGTCGCGGCACGCGGCCGCCAGCGGCGCGTCCGACCAGATGGGAAAGCTCACGTCGCGCGAGGCATCGCGAAAAGTGACTCGAAAGTACGGCTTGCCGTCCTTGGTCGTGAGAGTTTCCTTGCCAGCCAGCAGGGCGAAGAAGTCGGCTTCCTGACCGCTGGCAAGATCGCTCAGGCGAACGACCTTCGAGGGTTCGGCGGCATCGTCGATAAGCTTGCGTTGTGCGG
>JANOIK010001142.1:0-2381 GCA_031407585.1 Planctomycetota bacterium
TTCGAGCAGTTCGTGCGCGACCTGCAAGCGCGAAAGCGGGAGAGGCTCGTCCTGGTGCGCCATGAGGAAGCCGACACGTGCGAGCGCTTCTGCGTATCCCCCTTTGCCGATCATCGCCAGCGCTTCCTTGACGAACGAAAGCTCGCGCGCGTCGGTGGGGAACGCCCTGGCGTCAGCGCTTTGGTCGTCCTCGAGGTAGAAGGCCGCCAGGTTGCCGTAGATCTCGAAGAACGTCGCTTCCGCGACGGCGTCGCGCAGTCCGCGCTGGCAATCGAGAGAAGCGCTCGTCAGTTCCGACACCATCGATTCGACTCTGCGTGCCGGATGGTCCGCTGTCGTTGCCTGGCGGTTTTCCTTTACGGCCTGCGCAGCCGGCGCCAGCCACCACAGTGCAGGGTTGAGGTCGGAAAAGGCCCAACGCTGCGCGCGCAGCGGGTGCAGCACGCGCGAGAGCTTGGCGCCGTACTCGTTGGCGAACGCCTTTACCACGGGACGGCCGAACAGTTCGTATGCTCGCTGATAGAACTCGGCGACCGCGTTCACTGCCGCGAAGGCCTTCTCGTCTTCGCGTTTGAAGCGGTTGAGGCGCTCGACCACCTCTTCGAGACGCAGCTCGACGAAGCTCACGTCGTACGACGGCTTGCCGCTCTTGCTCGTCTCCGCGATCTGCATTCCATAGAGGCCTGGCGGCAGCGCTTCGATCGACTTCAGCACGGACACGATCTGGGCGTGTTCCTTCTTCGCGACCTTGCCGGACACGAAGATGCCGAGGTGGCCGATGTCCTCGTGCATCAGGCCGACGATCACCTGGCCGCGCGCCTTGATCTCCTCGGTGCTGCCGTAGACGTCGGCCACCCAATTGAACGCCTGCTGCGGCGGCGTGATGTTGTCACCCAGCGACGCGAACAGCACGATCGGTACCTTGATCTGGCGCAAGTCGAAGACTGCGTCGGGCCCGGCCTTCACAGTGCCGGACCACACCTTGTTGCCGACGAAGAGGTTCTGGGTGATCCACTCGATCTCCTCGCGATTCAGGAGGAAGTAGCCACCCCACCAGCGCTCGAACTCGAGGAACCGCGGCGGCTCCGTGTCGATGTTGGCGAACACGGAGTAGTACTTGTCCCAGAACGTATTGGCGGGGTTCAGGTTCTCGAAGTTCTGCACGAGATTGGCGCCGTCGAACTTGCCGTCGCCAAGGTCCGCCGTGAGCGACGAAAGCCAGGTGCCGCCCAGCAGACCGCCGGCATAGCGCATCGGGTTGTCGCCCGCGCCTTCGCGCCAGGCGCCGCCCCAGTACGACATCGGTGCCCCGACCATCACGACCGGACCCGTGTCGTCGGGATTCGAAGCGGCGAGCATCATCGCTGCCCACCCGGCCTGACAGTTGCCGACGATGGCCGGCTTCTCGGACTTCGGATGCAGCTTGCGCACGTGGTGCACGAACTCGCGCTCGGCGTCGCACACGTCGAGCAGCGTCTGACCGGGCTCGGGGTTCGGGTAGAAGACGACGAAGTACACCGGGTGGCCTTCTCGGAGCGCCACGCCGACCTGCGAATCATCCTTGAAACCGCCGATCCCGGGGCCGTGCCCGCCGCGCGGGTCGATGATGACGTACGGACGGCGGTTGGGGTCGACCGCAATGCCCTTCGGCGGAATGATGCGCAACAGCGCGTAGTTGACCGGACGCTTGAGAGATCGCCCGTCCATGAGCGTCTCGTACTCGAAGTGCAGCACCGGCGGCAATCCTTGCCGCTCGTGTTCGAGGAAGTTGTTGCCACGCTGACGCAGCGTGTCCCAGAAGAGGATGGAGCGCTGCGCGAAGTCCACCGCGTATCGCGCCGCATCGGTGGAGATCTGCCACGGCAGCGGGGGATTCGCCGTGGCGACACCCGACGCGGATTCGAAGGCCTCTTTCGCCCGTCCACTGTAACGCTCGACCGCCAACTTGGTCCGCGTTTGCAGGAGTTGTGCGACCTTCACGGAAACTTCGTGGCTGTCGGAAAGTTGTTTGGCGGGAGTGGTCATGGCAATTCTCTCGTTGATTGGGAAAGGCGGTCCGTCATCTCGATGGCGAGTCCGACAATTTCTTATGGTGGGTAGCCTGAAGGTCGGTTGCGATCGCCTCGAGCAGTTCCTGGCCGGTTGCGAATTCGCGCTGCGCGCCGGTGACGAGGTTCTCGAGCCGACCGCCAAGGGCGTCGGGCTGGGCGTCGGCGCGCACCTTGACGACGTAGGCGCGCCGGGTCGGATACTTCGATTCAGGATTGAGCGTCATGGCAGGTGTTGGGGGCGGAACGCGGGTTCGTTGTGGCTCTCGACCTGAACGCAGGCCCTATTCCCCGCGCTCGTATGCATCGAAGCCGCGGCCAGACTTCCGGCCG
>JANOIK010001163.1:0-4889 GCA_031407585.1 Planctomycetota bacterium
ACAACTCCTCGGACAATGCCAACCTCGCGGCGATGAACACGACAGGAGGCGTTTTGTGGATGCTCCCCGCCGCCGTCGACCGCGGCTGGGTGTCGCCAGCCGAAGCCAACGCCTTTGCAAGTCAGGTCGTCGCATCGCTCAACACGAATCTGGGACTGACCAGTTTCGTCCCCACGCGGTTTATCGTTCCCGCGACCGCAGGCTTACCGGGGTCGCCCAACGAGGAGTCGAGCATCGACGCCTCGTTTATGGCCCTCGCGCTGCACCACTACAAGTCTCGGCCCGCGACGCCGGCGCCCCTCGCTGCGTCGATCGACGACGTCCAAAACCTCTTCGAGCTGGACGCCTTCGCCGTTCCGCAGGGATTTCGGATGGCGTACTTCCCCGGCAGCGGGTTTACCGGGAATACCTATGATGGCTACACGAATGAGGGAAAAGTCATCTCACTCGCCGCCGAGGCATCTGATGACCATAATGTCCCCCTGGAAAACCTTTGGAATAGCGACACCTACAGGGCGCGAACTTTCCTCGTTAAATCCGACGATGCACATCTAACGCACAGCTTTTCTCAGTTCCGCGCACCGTTCGAGCAAGCTTTGCTCAACCTCTTCGTCGACACGTCCGACCGCGGCGTGGACAACTACCCGGTTCGCTCGCTGGCCACGAATCCGTGGCAGAACTTCGTACGTTACGAGCGCGAGACGGCCGCTAAGTTGGACCAGCTCGGCCGCGACTTCCTCTTTCAAGCCGACGCCGGATACGGTGGCTCGAGTGGCTACGAGCAATACAGTTTGTACAACAACTTTGGCCAAGCGGACCTGTTCATGCCGTGGAGCGCAGCGCTCGCACTTTTAGCGGGAGCACCGGGCGCCGAGGACGCACTGCGGTTCCTGCTCGAAACGGACCTGCTGAACGGCCCGCTGGGACTAGCCGACTCGGCCCGTTGGACCACTGGAGCCATGGGCCCGAGCAATGTCCCGGCCTCGCAAGACAACTGGAACGTCGTGCTGTCGACAATGGCGCTGCTGGAGTATCTCGACGGTGACGACAGCGCGAGCCGATTTTTCGCCGACCTGTCCCAGATCGATAACGCGCTGGATAGGGTGTTTATCGACGGCGACCTCAGCGGCAACGGCGTGACCAACGCGGCCGACCTCGCCATCTGGCGAGCAGGCTTTGGCGATGCGGCGGGCGCCACCCCGGCCAATGGCGACGCCGATGGCGACGGCGACGTCGATGGCGACGATTTCTTACGCTGGCAGCGAGGCCTGGGATCTAGCCCTGCCGTGGCGAGCGGTTCCAACGCGCCGGAACCCGGGACGATGACGCAGGTTAGCGTCGGCGTCGCCTTGCTAGGGCTTGTCCGATCGCGGCGAACCGCAAACGTTCGGCCCTGATGTTGACTGACTTCGTGGTTATGATATCCGCGTGCATTGCGGGAAAAAGCGTTATGAAAGCGCTTGCAATCGACCTCGCAACCGCTACAATCGAAATTGCGGAAGGCTCATCAGAACGATTCTCGCCCGACGGTGAATACATCGTCGTCTGGCAGGCCAACGGGCAGCGTTGGCGCCGCAGGATTTGGCGACGTATCGGAACGTACGGCTCGTCAACTTGAATTCGGGGAGTGTCGCTGCTCTGGGGCATCGTGGCGACAGGGGATGGATTCACCGGTTTCTAGCGATGCGGCGCGTTATGGCGTTCGCTCGAGTCGAAATCAGCGTGAAATCTGAGTTGGCAGAACAGAGGCGAGGCTAGCGAAGGAAGGGTGCGCGGCGCGTGATCCGCGCGCTCAGGAAATGACCTCTTTGAGAAACCAGTGGGGACGTACTCATGAAAATGACTTTGGCCGCTCTGCTCACGCTGAGCGCATTAGCGATCAGTGCAAGCGGCGCGCGAGCGCAGAATCTGTTGACCAACGGCACACTCGACACAACTTACCAGCAAGAAATCGTACCTGCCTTTTTCCTGCCGAAGCCGGCCAATTGGATCAACGCTGGTTCGCGAACCATCGGCGGTCCCTACGAGGATGAAATGTCCTCGGAGCCGTGGGCCGGCCCCGCGCCAACGCCCGTGACCAGCGAAGGCGTCGATCCCGATGGCCCCGGCGGCAATCCCGGCGACTGGGCAGTGTTCTTCAAGGCATTCAGTGGGGGTGGAACCAACGGTCCGGCGACTGGCCATCTTTATCAAGACGTGGCCGCGACCCCCGGGCTGAGATACACACTCACAGGCTGGGCCGGTGCAGAGCCTGCCTTCCTCGCGACCGGCGCTGAAATCGCCTTGGAATTCCTGGATGGAGTGGGCGCCGTCATTCCCGCGAGCGGCCAGGTGGTCAACCTGCTGCCAACGCTCTTCGTCGATAACGGCTTGGCGTTCGACTACAAGAAGTACACGGCGGCCGGCGTTGCACCGCTGAATGCGGTGTCGGTGCGCTCCCGCGCCTCGTTCATCGACGGCATCGGCAATCCGGCCGGCGGCGGCCAGGCGTTCGTCGTCGACGATTTCGTTCTCACCGCCGTGCCCGAGCCCACTTCGTTGGGTCTGATGGGCTTGGCGTTGGCGGCGTTGGCGGCGCGAAGCCGCAAGAAGTAAGCATGACCTAGAAGCGACCTCCCAAAGCGCGGGGCGCCCAGCCATTTGGCGGGCGCCCCGCTTTTCAACTCTTCCTTCGGTGCCGGAACTGCACAAAGAATTTGAACGACAACGTCGGCCGTGTGTAACGCGCGCACAGAACGTCGGTCGAGGTAAGCGCACTTACGACGCGGCATCTTCGGCATGAGAAAGCCGAGACGCGACAAATCAAAGAATCGAGCTCCCATGCTGAGCTCGCCCTACAACGCGAAGTTATTTCTCCGAGGAAGGCGAAACGATGAAACGCTCTTTAATATTGGCTGCAGCCGTTGTCTTGACTTCGTTGGCAGGTTCGACCGCGTCGGCCGTGGAATTGCTCACGGGCGGGAACTTCGAGGTCGCCGGCGGGTCGATTCCGGATTGGAGCCTGCAAGAGTCGCTCACCGGTTTGGGCGACCCGATTGATTCCGCCGGCGTCATTGACTTCGCACCGATCGAAGGCACGAAGGATCTATGGCTGAAGGCGTTTGCAGGCGGCCGGCCGCTGCTCGTGCCAGAAGGCAATTTCCAACTCGACGCCCTGCCCGCTGGCGACGTCGACGGCGATGACATCTTGGAATGGCAACGCACCGTCAACACGCCGGAAGGTTTGGCCGCCTGGAGGGCCAATTACGGCGCCCGAGCCGGCAAGCTCGCGAACGCGGTGCTGTCCCAGACGGTCAACGTCACCGCCGGTTCCACGTACATTTTCAAGGGCCAGTCCCGCTGGGAAACCAACTACTCCGGGGGCGTTGCGACGCTTTCTTCGTTTGGTCCGTTGGGCGCAGTTGCTTCGCCGACAACGACAAAATTGGAGATGACGTTCCTCAACTCGGTCGGAGCGGTGATTGGCACGCCTTTGAGCTTGGACCTCAAGTTGGACGGCCAGAGCAACATCGACTTCTGGCAGGAGCACACGATGCCGCCGGCACTGGCTCCGGTCGGCGCCACCCAACTGCGGGTCACGGCGCGAGCCGACAACATGGTTTGGAACGACACCGACGACACTGTGGGCGACCATCAATCAGGGTTCTTCGACGACTTTTCGTTGGAGAATCAGTCGGCGCCCGGCGTCGAGATCTTGAAGAACCCCGGACTCGAGGAAGTGCCCGCGTCGGGCCTTGATCCGTGGACGGTGACGCAGGTGGACGGCAACATCAACGGCCCGGGAACGCAAATGCAGCCAAGCGCCGACCCCGCTCTGTTCGAGGTCATCCGGCTCAAAGATTTCGCCCAACGTGCGCCAGGCAGCGCAGGGGCGTTCGGCGTGTGGCTAAGTCCCTTTCACGGCAGCATGGAATTCCCGGTGGACGGCATCCTGTCACAAACCGTGTCAGGCGTCGCCGGCGGCAATTACAGCTTCTCGGCCTGGTCGAAATGGGAAGGCCGTTACTCGGGCGGCGTCGCCACGATTACCGAGTCCCCTGTCGCCGCGGACGTCGGACAGACGCCGCTGACACAAACGCTGATGGAGATCGCCTTTCTCGACTCGTTGGGCGGGGTGATCAGTAGCGCCATCCTCGACGTGAAGGCAGACCGTGTGGCACAGAGCGGCGGTCCCAATCCCAACAATGGCCAATGGTATCAAAGCACGCTCAGTAGAACGGCGCCGAACGGGACAGCCAGCGTCAAAGTGACCGCAAGCATGCTGAAGGGCGTGTTCAGCGGCCCCGGCGGTCAGTCTGCCTTCTGGGACGATCTTTCACTCAACTTCACTCCCGCGCAACTTTCTGTGCCCGAGCCCGCCACCGCGGTCGGCCTCGTGTGGGGTCTTGCTGCGTTGGGGCACTTTGCTCGCGGAAGGCGGCGTCGCCAGTCGTAGCTATATCACGCGGTGACTGCAGTGCGTCGCGCTGTGGTTTCGCGAGTGGCTGAAACTTGGGTTGCACGATTCGCCGGGCAGGGGATTTTGGAGGACGGAACGCCATGTCAAAACGCCTAAAGGATCGTCGCGCGGGATTCACACTCGTCGAACTGCTGGTGGTCATTGCGATCATCGGCGTGCTGGTCGCGCTGTTGCTACCCGCGGTCCAGGCGGCGCGTGAAGCCGCCCGCCGCACGGCGTGCCTGAACCAAGTCCGGCAGATGGGAATTGCGCTGCAGAATCACGTGGACGCGCTGGGCGTGTTCCCAACGGGCGGTAACAATCCCAATCCCGACATCGCTAATTATCAGAGCGGCACGGCGACCAGGCCGGGGACGCCGAACGGGCCGAATACTCAGGGGCTGGGCGCCTTCTACCAGATGCTGCCCTTTCTTGAGCAAGGGGCCGTCAA
>JANOIK010001170.1:0-2381 GCA_031407585.1 Planctomycetota bacterium
GGTCGGGTACAAGAACGACGACAGGTGCTGCTCGTCGATCGTGAGCCACGCGACGGCCAGCGCGCCAAGACCGATCGCGAGCGCCGTGACGGCGACCACGGCGAACGCGATGAGACAATGCTTGACGGTGGAGCGCGCGTCGGGAAACAGGAGCCCCGCCGTGACCAGCGGCACGCCGATCAGCACGCCCATCCACCAGGTCGCGTGCCAGCCAACGATCGCAGCGCCAATTCGGTTCTGATACTCTGGCGCGATATTGAACTGGTGAAACTTGAATGCGAAGAAGTAGTCGGGCGACGCCGTGAACGAAATCTGGTCATGCAAGGCGCCAAAGGCGCCCGCCAACAGGCAGCCAGCAAGCATGAGCAGCGGGATGAGCGCGAGTTTTACCATGGCAAGCTCGAATCACTCCGCCGCGTCGACGAGCTTGCGATGCTCGGCAATCAGCCCCGAAAGGCTGTCCCGGAGATTCTTATACGCCGGGTCGTCGGCCAGATTCTTCACCTCTTGCGGGTCCGCCGTTTTATCCAGCAGCATCGCCTCGCGGCCGTCGTCGAACTCCGCGTACCGCCACTGCTCGGTGCGCACAGCGATGCCCGTCGCCGTGCGGCCATCCTCACTCCAAATCGTAAACGCGGGATGGCCCCACGCCGCTTGCGGGTTAGCGAGCAGCGGCGCCAGGCTCCGCCCCTCGAGCCCCCCCGGCGCCGGCAGCCCGCACAGCTCCACCAGCGTCGGGTAAATGTCGATCGCCTCGACGATGCGCGGCGACGACATGCCGTTACCCGCGGCGCCGGGCGCCACGACGATCAACGGCGTGCGCGCCCCTTGCTCCCACAGCGAGCCGGCCTTCGACCACTTCCCCTTCTCGCCGAGCTGGTATCCATGATCGCCCCAGAACACGATCACCGTGTTCTCGCGCAGCCCGAGCCGATCGAGCTCCGCGACGACGCGGCCGACGTTCGAGTCCATCCACGACAGCGATGCGAGATACGCCCGCGTCATCTCGCGGGCTTCGCGCTCGGTCGCGTCGCGGCCGATGAACAGGTCGGCGTTGCGAGCACGGATCGCCTGCTTCGGGAATCCTTCGGGCACGGTCGGCCGCGCCGCGAAGTCCGTCGGCAGCTCGATCGCATCGACGTCGTACAATTCATAAAACTTCTGGGGCGCCTCGGGCGGGCTATGCGGCTTCGAGAATCCGCACGCCACGAAGAACGGTTCATCGCGATGCTCGTTGAGCAGTTCGATCGCGCGATCGGCGACGCGCGCATCGCCGCGGCCCGAGCCGTCGCCCGGGCTGACGATCCACCGGTCCGACCGCTGCGCCTTCGTCAGCTGCGTATCTCGGCCTCGCCCGCGCCGCCCTCCCTGCTGCATCGGCAGCGCGAACGCGGCACGCTGACTCGCGGGCCGCGGCGCCGCGCCGAACTGCCGCGCCTCGCCCCCTTCGGTCCACGCCTCCGCGTCGTCGATGCCGCCGTGAAAAATCTTGCCCGCGCGGAGCGTCGCGTAGCCCTGCTCCTTGAACCACCGCGGCAGGCTACGCCACTCCGGGTGTCGCTCGCCGAACCAGTCGCGGTTGCCCAGCACGCCGGTCGTCAGCGGATACCGCCCGGTGAGCATCGAGCTTCGCGACGGGTTGCAGAGCGGGAACTGGCAGTACGCCCGCTCGAAACGCACGCCCGCCGCGGCGAGGGCATCGATGTTCGGCGTTATCGCTCGCTCGACGCCGTAGCACCCCAGCTCGCAGCGCAGGTCGTCGGAGATGATTAAGAGCACATTGAGCCGTTGGCCTGCGGCAGGTTCAACTTCCGCGCCCGTCGCGGCGTCCGGCGGAGTCTGTGCTGGCAGTGGGCTTGCAATCGCCGCCGAGAAAGCCGCCGCGAGAGCAAGAATGGCATGTCGCATAGCAGTAAAAATCGCCGAAAAGAGTCGCATCCGAACCAGAAAACCGCTCCGATTTTACCCCGCAGAGGGCCCCGCAGTCCGCCCTCGCCCGGATTTCCCGCGAATCGCGCAATTGGCGGCGAGGCCAAAGGGAAATATGATTGTGATGGAATTCACAAGCCGACGCACGCGACCATCCCACCGAACCTCCGACCCCCGTTGCAACGATGGCTAAAGCAGGTCCCCGCAAGAAAGTTCCCAAGGAACTCGCGGTCATCAACGCCGACAACTGCACCGGCTGCGAATCGTGCCTCGAAGTCTGCCCCGTCGACTGCATCGAGCTGAAACGCATCGACCGCGGCATCGTGAAGGGCACGCAGCAGTGGTGCGAGATCGACCTCGAGCGCTGCGTCGGCTGCGAAGTCTGCGTCCACATCCCCGGCAAGAAGTCGAACCCCTACGACCTCAAGGTCTGCCCGTGGGACGCCATCGAG
>JANOIK010001184.1:0-1528 GCA_031407585.1 Planctomycetota bacterium
AAACCAAGGTCTTGCAGGGCATTTCAAAGGCATCATTGATGAGAGATCAATGGGCATCGGGATGCGTTTGGATCGCAATTGTTGAGGGACTCTACGACGACTCCGAACTGCCGATGCCTAGGAAGTCGCCGAACTGAGCGCGAGCGCGATCCTCGTCATCGGGGAAGCGGCCAGGATGGCAATAGTAGTCCACTGAAAAGCACCTTTGGGAGTATGGTTCCAGCCGTTGCAATTTCGAAACCGGAGCCGTGGGCGAGAAAATGGGGGGAACTCACTGGGCCTTAGACGCGGTGGGGGCTACAGTGATGGTGAATTCGAGTCTGGATCGCTTAAAGGCACATTCTATATCGGAAATGTCTGTTAATGGCTAGGATACGGGGCGGATTTGCCGACGCGTTCGGTCGGCACCTCTCCACGCTCTTCTCTACTTCTCCACTTTGAAAGGAGCCGCTCATGAATTCTCGTCGCCTTCGATGTTTGGCCCCCGCGCTGACCCTGCTGCTCGTGGCGCCGGCCGCTGCAGAAAACGAGTGGTTTTATAACGTCTCGCTCACCGCGGCCAACCCAACGCTCGACTATTTCTTCCCGAACATGATGCCGCCCCATCCTGATCACAAGGTGTTGGACGCCTACTTTGCGATCTTCAACCCCGGCGACACGGCAGTGCTCGAGGTCGACTTCGACTACACCGACGCCAACGGAAGTAAGGTGCTCGTTCCCGTGCCGCAATCCCCGATCACCATTCTGCCCCGCGGCACGTTTCCGTACCTCGCAGGCCCGGTGACGCTCCCCTTCTGCCCGTCGGAAGTGAGCTTGCACCTCAAGCTCGTCCAAGGCGATTTTATCGAGATCCAGGAAGGTCGCTTCACGCACACGTGCGTCCCCGTCCCCGAACCGGCGGCGACCACGCTGGCCGTTCTCGGCGGACTTGCTCTCGTCGCGGCAAAACGGCTTCGGTCACGCCGTCCGTAACGGCAAACCTAGCAACGGGCGCTAGCGGGGGCGTAACACGCCTCCGCTAGGCCGTTTGCGCCGCTGGCGTCCCGCCATTCCTATTGGAGGGCCCGCGGCGACTCGCCAGTAAGCAACGTGTGCACGCCCCGCACCCGTACAATGCGACGCCAGCGACACTGGTGCCCACGCGCATTGCTTTCCAGCACCATTTATCAGCGAAGAATTCTGCGGTAATTGGCTTCGCATTCCGTTTGGCGCACGATAGGGAGCGTCGCATGGGCGAGATAGCTCGCCACCTGGCGGTTGGGTCGGCTGCCGGTTCGAAGTGAAACCGGGTCGTCAACCTAAGGGTGGCAGTGCCATGGTTTCGCCCCGTTGCGCCCCGATCTTTCTGATCAACAACTCCATCAACGCGTGAGACTGTTAACAACCCACCCTTTTGGACACTGCTCCAAACTAGCCCACTTCTCTCAGGGCCGGCGGTGACAACGACCGCTTCTCGCTGAAGTCCCTCAGCGCCAAAGTTCGCGATGCTGCTTCGCGTCGGTGCGCCGGGGCTCTCACGCCGCTAAAT
>JANOIK010001217.1:0-2709 GCA_031407585.1 Planctomycetota bacterium
CTCGTGAACCAGCTGCTGCTCATCTCGGAGAGCGAGCCCGACCGCGAGCATCGCGAGTGGGAGCCCGTGGCGTTCGACGAGGTTGTGACGAAGGCGATCGATATGTTTCGCGGCGTCGCTGAAACGCGCGACATGACGCTCGCTTCGGAGCGGATGGACCATGTGACCGTCCAGGGGAACCGCGGGCATTTGCGGCAGGTGATCAACAATCTGCTCGACAACGCGATCAAGTACACGCCGCGCGGCGGCCGCGTGACCGTGCGCCTCGAAGCCAACGGGAAAGGCAAGGGCGTGCGGTTGATCGTGGCCGACAATGGCTCGGGAATCGACGCCGAGGATGTGCCAGTGGTGTTCGACCGCTTCTTTCGGTCGAACCGCGCGCGGGCCCGGGACGAAACCCACGGAGCCGGTTTGGGTTTAAGCATCTGCAGGAGCGTCGTGGAGTCGCACCACGGGACGATCCGGTGCGAATCGACCGTGGGCAGCGCCACTTTAGCAGGGGGCACGACGATGACCGTCGAGATGCCGGCGATGGCACCCACGCCGGCCGCTTGAGGGGATTGGCGTTCGATCGGCCGTGAATTGTTTGGCGACGCGGATTTCCTTATACTTGGGTCGCACATTCGTGCCGGCGGCGATCTGCCAGGTTGAGGCTGAGCCGCGCGAGTTCCTTTTCAATGACCTTTTCTCACGGAGTTGACTGCCGCGATGAACGCTTATCTTTCCGCTGCCGACCGTCGTCAATTCCTGCGCGCGGGCGCCGGCCTCGCCCTGGGCGCGATCGCGGCGCCGCGTTTGTTCGCCGCTCCCGCTGCGGAGCCGCTCTTCACGATTTCGCTTGCCGAGTGGTCGGTGAACCATGCCATCCCGAAATGGCCGGCGACCGACGGCGGAACGATGAGTCACCTCGACTTCCCAGCTTTCGCCAAGAACGAATGCGGCATCGACGCGGTCGAGTACGTCAATCAGTTCTTCAAAGACAAGGCGCGCGACCAGGCGTATTTGACGGACCTGAAGCAGCGGTGTGACGATCTGGGCGTGACCAGTGTGCTGATCATGTGCGATGGCGAGGGCCAACTGGGCGATTCGGACGACGCCAAGCGAACCGAGGCGGTCGAGAATCACCACAAGTGGGTCGAGGCGGCGAAGTTCTTGGGGTGCCATTCGATCCGGGTGAACGCGGCGAGCAGCGGCGAGCGCGAGGAGCAGGCGAAGCTCGCGGCGGACGGCTTGCGGCGGTTGTCCGAATATGGCGCGACGCATGGAATCAACGTGATTGTCGAGAATCATGGCGGCCTTTCGAGCGACGGATCATGGCTCGCCGGGGTTATTAAGAGCGTGGGACTCGACAACTGCGGCACGCTGCCTGACTTCGGCAACTTCAGGGTGAGCGACAGCGAGAGCTACGACCGCTACAAGGGCGTCGAGGAGCTGATGCCGTTTGCTAAGGGAGTGAGCGCGAAGTCGTACGCCTTCGACGCCGAGGGAAACGAAACCACGATCGACTACCGCCGGATTCTGAAGATCGTGCTCGACGCGGGTTATCGCGGACGAATCGGCATTGAGTTCGAAGGCGGCGGCGACGAGAAGGCCGGCATCCTGGCGACGAAGAAGCTGCTGGAGACGATCCGCGATGAGATGACCGCGGCGGGGTAGTGAACCCGAGGGGTGGCCCCGATAGTCGCGGATGCCAACCTGGGGCACCCGAGTTATTTTCGCGGGAGCGTGCGGACAAACGCGACGGCGGCGTCGATCCAGGCGCTCACCTCCAAATCGTCGCGGGCTCCTGACGGGTCGACCATCACCCAGCCGCGCATGGGGCGGCCGGTGATGTCGAACTCGTGCACGCCGGTTTTGGCGAGCGCGTCGTCGTAGGCGTCGGGTCCTAATCGTACGATGAGGAATTCCTTCCACACTCCCACGCACATGTTGCCGTGGAGCAGGAAGCCGACGCCGCCGAACAACTTTTTTTCGGCGTAGCCGGGAAGTCGTGCGACGATCGGGCGAATTCGGTCGGCGATGGTTGCGTCGTAGGGCACCTTGTTCTCAGCAGACTTCTAAGCAGGCGCGACGACTTATCGCGACATGAGCACGGCGCCGGCGCGTGCTGGAAGCTCCAGCTCGAGCGGTCGGCCGTCTACGATTGCCGCCGTTTCTTCGGCGAGGCCGCCTTGGTTGTCGTCGCTGATGATGGACCAGCTTGCGGCGAGCTCGGCGGGGATCGTCACCGTTCGCGGCTCGTCGGCGCCGTTGATGGCGCCGACGTACCAGCGCTCGCCCTTGCGGCGGGCGATGACGCAGAAGCGGCCCGGGTAGCCGTCGATGAGCCGTGTTTCATCCCATGTCGTTGGCACTTCGCGCAGGTACTCGACCGCGAAGGCGGGCAGCCGCTCGAGATCCTCGGGCACAAGGCCGAAGTGCTGGACCGCGGAGTAGAACACCACCGGCAGGGCGAGCTCGAACGCGAGCGTCGTGCGGCGACGGGGACCGTCGCCATTAGGGCCGAGTCTCTCGGCGACCATCACCGGCGTGAAATCCATCGGGCCGATGACATTTCGCGTGAAGGGGAGGGTGGCGCAGTGCTGCGGCTGGCGGTCGGCGTTGGGCTGCTCGAACGTGCAGAACTCCATGCCGCGCACTGCTTCGCAGGTGACGAAGTTCGGATACATGCGGTCCCAGCCGCGCGGGATCGTGGCGCCGTGGAAGTTG
>JANOIK010001236.1:0-2505 GCA_031407585.1 Planctomycetota bacterium
AGCTGCGAATCGCTGGGCTGCGAGTTCCAGCCGCAGGCCGTCGACTACCTGGTGCAAACGCACTACCGCCCGCACAACCGCCCGCTGCGGCGCTGCCAGCCGCGCGACTTGATCCAACAGATGGCCAACTACTGCGCCTTCAACGGCGAGCCGCTGCAACTCAGCCCGCAGTTGCTCGATCGCGTCGTCAAGAGTTACTTCACCGTGGTGGCCGGCTAACCGCATTCCTTTCGAGTTTGGACGCGCCAACGTGAACGCCGCACACGATCATTGTGGACTCTCGCTGCCGGGCTACACGCTGTCGACGCGCCTCGGCGCCGGCGGCTACGGCGAGGTGTGGCTCGCGCACGCGCCCGGCGGACTCACCAAGGCGGTGAAGTTCATCTTCGGCTCGTACAACGACAAGCGGGCCGAGCACGAGCTGCGAGCCCTGCAAAAAGTCAAAGAGGTTCGCCACCCGTTTCTGCTCTCACTCGAGCGCATCGAAGTCGTCGACGGCCGGCTTGTGATCGTCACCGAACTGGCCGAAGGCAGCCTCAAGGATCGCTACGACGAGTGCCAGAAGCAGGGCCTACCCGGCATCCCGCGAGCCGAGCTGCTGCGCTACCTGCGCGACGCGGCCGACGCGCTCGACTTCCTCAGCCACGGCCACTCGCTGCAACACTTGGACGTGAAGCCCGAGAACCTGCTGATGCTGGCCGGCCACGTGAAGGTGGCCGATTTCGGCCTGGTGAAGGATGTGGGCAAGTCGCAGGCGTCGCTCGTCGGCGGACTGACGCCGCTGTACTCGGCGCCCGAAGTGTTCAACGGGGCGCCTACCACCTTTAGCGATCAATACAGCCTCGCCGTCGTCTACCAGGAAATGCTCACCGGCGTGCTGCCGTTCGCTGGCGTCACCGCGGCCGAACTGACGATGCAGCATCTGCACGAAGAGCCCGACCTGCGGACGCTGCCGACCGCCGACCGCTACATCCTGTCGCGGGCCCTGGCGAAGGAAGCGACGCAGCGGTTCGCCAACTGCACCGAGCTGATCGCCGCGCTCATGGCGGCCGAGCTCCCCGGGGCGACTGCCGACTGGAGCCGGCCCGCAACCAAAACGCCGGCGCCGGGCGCCGCCGAGCAGCGTCCGAGTGCCGGCCCCGTCACCGAATTCTTTGGCGAGGAGCTGACCAGCCGCGCGAGCGGCGCTCGAACCTCGCTGCTGCTGCAAGTTGAGCGCCCGAAGGACGCCCCGCCCGTCGCGTTGCCGCCGCTCGACCTGGCCGCGGAAGCCGTCTCGCCCCGCCCGACGCTGGTTGTCGGGATCGGCGGCGCCGCGGGCGACGTGCTCAAGCAACTCCGCCTCCGCATGGCGAAGCAGTTCGGCGAGGGCGACGTCCCCGCCGTACAGATGCTGCTGCTCGACAGCGATCCCAAAACCATCGCCCGCGCCCAACAGGGCGACGCCCGCACCGCGCTGAAGCCTGAGGAAACGCTCGTTCTCGCGCTGCGCCGCCCGCAGGAGTACCGCGAGCAATCGGCTCGCCTCATGCGATGGCTCAGCCGCCGCTGGCTGTACAACATCCCGCGCTCGCTCCGTACCGAAGGCATGCGGCCGCTGGGCCGGTTGGCGCTGGCCGACCACGCTCGCCAGGTGGTGCAGCGCATCCGCATGGCGCTTTCCGCCGCGGCGAGCCCCGAGGCGGCCGAAGCCTCGCGGACTCGCACGGCGCTCGAGTTCCAAGCGGTCGCACCCCGCGTGTACGTGGTCGCGTCGACCTCCGGCGGCACCGGCAGCGGCATGTCGCTCGACGTCGGTTACGCCGTCCGCGCCGCCCTCGACAAGATGAACGCTCCCGACGCCCAGATCGTCGGCATCTTCCTCCACGGATCTGGCCGCGACCCGCGGCACTGCGATCTCGCGAAGGTCAACTCGTTCGCGTGGCTCTCTGAGTACAACCACTTCCATCGGCCCGGCGGAACATTCCCCGGCGATGAAACGTGCGGCCTGTCCGCGATGCCCACGGGGCGCAAGGCGTTCGACGCCGCGTACCTGGTCGACCTGGGCGTTGAGTCCGAAGACGCCGCCGACGGGGCCGTCAGCCCCGCGGCGCAAGGCGTCGCGGAGTATGTCTATCTCGACGCTCTGACCGCGGCCCAAGAGTTCTTCCAAGCATGCCGCGACGACGACGACGCCCCGCGCGGCGTGGCGTCACTGCGCACGCTCACCGTACAAAAGATTCCCGCGGCGTCCGACGAGTCGATCGCACTCGCCGCCGCCGCGCTGAGCCGCCAGGTCGTGCTGAGCTGGTCGGGCGGCGACGCTCGTCAAGCTTGCCCGCTGCCGCCGGCGCCACAGGCGTCGTCCGCCACGCCCGCAGCGGCACAGGCCGTTCGCGACACGAATCAAATGGTTCAGGGGGCAGCCACGCTCGTGGGCCAGCTGCAGCTCAAGCTCGAAGGCCTCGCGTCCAACGCCCGCACGCTCATCGACGGCCAGTTCGGCGGCGACCAGCAGGAGTTTCT